>JBAXFK010000098.1:0-14309 GCA_037139955.1 Rhodospirillales bacterium | reverse complement strand
TGGCGACCCGCCCCCGACCGTGTCGGTGCTGATCAAATCGTACAACCATGCCGCCTATATCCGGCAGACCATCGACAGCATCCTGACGCAGTCGTTCCAAGACTTCGAGATCGTGGCGACCGACGACGCGTCCACCGACGGAACCGCCGACATCCTACGCGCCTACAAGGACCCACGCTTGAAACTGGAGGTGTCGCCGGTCAACCTAGGCATCTCCGGCGCGATGAACGCCACGATCGCCCGCGCTCGTGGGAAATACGTGGCCATCCTCAACTCCGACGATTGGGCGCTGCCGCACCGGCTCGAACGTCAGGTGGCGTATCTCGAAGGTAATCCCAGTGCCGCGCTGGTCTTCGGCCTCCCCCGGACGATTGGCGAAAACGACGAGCCGATCCAGGGCTACAACGACTTCGCGGCCCCCCTGCACTTTCCGAATTACAGTCGGGAACTGTGGCTGCGTTACTTCTTCTACAACTCGAATTGCCTGTCCGCCCCGACCGCGATGATTAGGCGGGCAGCCTATGGCATCGTGGGCCTCTACGATCGCCGGCTGACGAACTTGCAGGATTTCGACATGTGGATCCGCATGCTCCTGGCCGGCTACGATATCCACATCCTGCCGGAGGAACTGACCGCCGTTCGTATCCGGGCGAACAATGCCAACATGAGCGCGCCGACCTGGGACAAACTGACACGAACGGAGTTCGAACTCGGAAAGATATTGCGGCGGTTCGCGACGCTGGATACGCGCTCGCTGGACGCGCTGTTCGGCGATGCACTGGGCGGCCCCCGCACCGCCGGCAAAGCCGCGCTGTTGCGTCTGGCGGAGCTAGCCTTACGCGACCCAAGACGGGTGTATCGCGCCTTCGCCCTGGATCTGATTTACGAGAACGCAGCCGACCAAGCCGACTTCGATTGGCTGCGGGAGCTTGCCGCCAACTTGGATACCAGCGGTTCCTGGGCGATCGCGGAACTCCGGTCCCGCCTGAGCCAAGGCGATTGAGCGCGAACGATCCCCGTTGTCCCCGCTATCCACAAGATAACCACGCTGTTATCCGCGCCGGCTGGGGAATAATCTCCGAACACCATGAACAGCATCACCGATTCGCCGCTCCTCGGGCTTTCCCAACGCCTTCCTCCCTCCAACCTCCAGGCGGAGCAAGCGCTGCTCGGCGCCCTACTGGCCAATAACCGCGCTTATGAGCGGGTGTCGGAATTCCTTGCCCCCGACCACTTCGCCGATCCCATCCACGGGCGCATTTTCCAGTCGATTTCGCGGCGGATCGAAGCCGGGCAACTTGCCGACGCGGTGACGCTGAAGGCGGAATACGAGCACTCCGGTGTCTTGGAGGAAGTCGGCGGCACACAGTATTTGGCGCAGTTGCTGACTGCGATGGTCGGCATCATCAACGCCGGCGAATACGGCAAGGCCATCCACGACGCGTGGTTGCGGCGCCAGTTGATCGACGTGGGCGAAACCGTCGTCAATAACGCCTTCGGGGCGGACGCCGAACTCGACGGCGCACAGCAGATCGAATCGGCGGAACAGTCGCTGTTTCAGTTGGCCACGCAAGGCGGCAACAACGGCGGCTTCGTCGCGTTCGAGCGCGCGCTGACCGACGCGATCTTGGGCGCCGAGCGGGCGTTCCGCCGCGCGGGACATGTGTCGGGGTTGACGACGGGCTTGCGGGATATGGACTCCAAAACCGGCGGCCTACACGGGTCGGATTTGCTGATCCTCGCCGGCCGTCCCGGCATGGGCAAAACCGCGCTCGCCACAAAGATCGCGTTCGGCGCAGCCAAGTCCCTGCTGGACGAGGCCCGCACGATCGACCCCAACGCGATGCCCAAGGCACAAGTCGCCATCTTCTCTTTGGAAATGAGCTGCGAACAGCTCGCCACACGTTTGCTGTCCGAGGAGGCGCGGGTCTCCGGCGACCGAATCCGGCGCGGCGATATCGGGCAAAAGGATTTCGATAAATTCGTCCAGGTGTCGCGGGAAATCTCGGCCTTGCCGCTCCAGATCGACGATACCCCGGCGATCACTATGTCGGCGCTGCGCACCCGATGCCGCCGGTTGAAACGGACCAAGGGTCTGGCGTTGGTGGTTGTCGATTACTTGCAGTTGATGCGCCCCTCGGCGGGCACCCGGCCCGAAAACCGGGTGTTGGAAATCAGCCAGATCACCCAGGGCTTAAAGGCCCTGGCGAAAGAATTGGCGGTGCCGGTGATTGCCCTGTCGCAGCTATCGCGCGCGGTGGAAAGCCGGGAAGACAAGCGCCCGCAGCTATCCGATCTTCGCGAGTCCGGCACCATCGAGCAGGACGCCGACGCCGTGATGTTCATCTATCGCGACGAATATTATCTGGCGCAGCGCGCCCCGAAGCAGATGTCGTTCGACTCCGAGGACAAGTACCAAACCAGCCTGAGCAAATGGCAACAGGACATGGAACAGGTTCACAACAAAGCCGAACTGATCCTGGCGAAAAATCGTCACGGGCCGACGGGGACGATCCCCCTGTATTTCGAGGGCGAATTCACCCGCTTCGGCGACCTGGATCAGGTCCACGACGACTATCCGGCGTAAGACGGTGACAGGGCCCGCCTCCGCCGGCGGCATCCTGCACGTCGACCTCTCAGCCATCGTCGCCAATTGGCGGCTGTTATGCGCTCGGCACCCGTCCGGCCCGGTCGCGGGCGTGGTCAAAGGCGACGGCTACGGTCTCGGTGCCGTGCCGATCGCGCGGGCGCTTTACGCCGCCGGATGCCGGCATTTCTTCGTGGCGTTGCTCGACGAAGCGCTTGCGATCCGCGACATCGTGCCCGACGCGATGCTCGGCGTGCTGGGCGGGCTCCTGCCGGGGACCGAGGCCGCCTATATCGCGCACCGCATTGTTCCGGTCTTGGGGTCCCTGGCAGAAATCGACGCCTGGACGGCAGCCGGACCCGGCCTACCCGCCATGCTCCATATCGACACCGGCATGGCCCGGCTCGGCCTGGACGCCGGCGAATTGGCAACCCTGCAACAGAATCATGCACGGATGGCCGAAATCGACCTGCGCTATATCTTGACTCACCTTGTATCGTCCGAATCGAAGCACGACATGATGAATCGTCGCCAACGCGAGTATTTCGGCGCCGCCTGTGCAGCACTTCCTTCGGCACCGCGCAGCTTCGCCAATTCGTCGGGCATTTTCCTCGGTGAGGAATTCGGCTCCGACCTCGCCCGCCCCGGCGCGGCACTCTATGGGATCAATCCAACACCCGGCCTGCCAAACCCAATGCACCCAGTCCTACGGCTGATGGTGCGAGTTCTAGCGGTGCGCGACATCCTGACCGGCGCGACAGTCGGCTACAACGCCACCTGGACCGCGCAGCGCCCCAGCCGGATCGCCACAGCCGGAATCGGGTATGCCGATGGATGGCATCGTGCGCTGTCCGGCCGCTGCAACGCGTTCTTTGACGGCGCCCCTGTCCCGCTGGTAGGGCGTGTGTCTATGGACCTGACGACCTTCGACATAACCGGCCGTTCCGACATCGCCCCCGGTGCGTGGCTGGAGCTACTCGGCCCGCACCAGTCGCCCGACACGATCGCCGAAGCTGCGGGCACGAATGGATACGAGATTCTGACCTCCCTCGCATTGCGGCTGCCCCGGGTATACGAAGGCGCGTGAACACGATCCTGGATTTCCTGGCCGCCATAGGGCGCGGCCTCATCGGCGCCTGCCGCTCGGCCGGCGCCGTCGCTTTGTTCGGCGCCGAGGGGCTGTCGCACGTCGTCCGTCCCCCGTTCTACGGCCGGTTGTTCGCCAAAGCCTTGCTAGAGATCGGCTATTTCAGCCTGCCGGTGGTGGCGCTGACGGCGATCTTCACCGGTATGGTGCTGGCATTGCAGTCTTACACCGGGTTCTCCCGCTTCTCGGCGCAAGGTGCTGTCGCCAATCTGGTGGTGCTGTCCGTGACCCGAGAACTGGGGCCGGTGCTTGCCGGATTGATGGTCGCCGGCCGGGTCGGTGCCGCAATGGCCGCCGAATTGGGCACGATGCGGGTAACGGATCAGATCGACGCGCTATCGACGCTATCGACGCAACCGATGAAATATTTGGTTGCGCCGCGATTGTTGGCCGGGATGGTAGCACTACCGCTGCTAGTGGTGATCGCCGACATCCTTGGCGTCATGGGCGGCTTCATCGTGTCCACATTCAAACTCGGCTTCAATGTGGGCAACTATCTGACCAACACCATCGCCTTTGTGCAGGTGGACGACGTAATTTCCGGCTTGGCAAAAGCCGGGGTCTTCGGGTTCCTGATCGCGCTGATGGGCTG
Source organism: Rhodospirillales bacterium (assembly GCA_037139955.1). Lineage (GTDB taxonomy): Bacteria > Pseudomonadota > Alphaproteobacteria > Acetobacterales > Acetobacteraceae > Rhodopila. Next base: position 9,983 of record JBAXFK010000098.1, on the reverse strand, counting down.
TTATCAAGGCTATAACAGCAAGGGCGGCGCTCAGGGTGTCGGCGCTGCCACGACCAATGCCGTGGTCAGCGCCTCCATCCTGATCCTCGCGTTCGACTACGTGCTGACCGAGATGTTCTTCGCGCGTTAGGCCAGCGGATTAGTCTAGACGGATTACGCTAGACCGGCCGGTTTATCGCACACGACCGTGCCGAATTTGGCCGGCACGGAGATCTCCAGGATGTCCATCTCGTCCGACGTCGCGGTCTCGTTGTGGCGTAGGCCACCGGGGATCATCAGCGAATCGCCCTGTCCGAGGCGGACCTTGCGTCCATCTTCGAACTCCAGATCGACCCAGCCCTTCAGCATGTAAATGAACTGCTGTTCGCAAACGTGATAGTGCCAGCCGGTTTCCTGGCTGAGGCCCTGCTTGGCCTCGGTCACCTGTGCGCGCATGCGGCCGTTGCTGGCCTCGGTCACGCCGAGTTCGCGGTATTTGAAGAATTCGCGGCGCCCGGCGACATAGACGGGGTCGGCTGCGGTGGCGAGTGCGAGGGTTTGCGGCTTTTCGGTGCTAACGGCGTCGTTCATAGGGGCGTGCCTCCTGGTTATTTCCAGGGGGCACCCTAAGGCGATTGGCCGGCCTACCGCAACCGGCGCGGCTTCTCGATGTTCGGCAGGAACGCCGTCAGCAGCCCGATCGCCGGCAGGAACGATACGGCTTGGTAGACCGTCTCGATACTCGTCCAGTCCGCAATACGGCCCAGCGCCGCCGCGCCCAAACCGCCCAACCCGAAGGAGAAGCCGAACACCATGCCGGCTACCGTGCCGACCCGGCCGGGCAGCAGTTCCTGCGCGTATACCAAGATCGCGGTGAAGGCGGACGCCAGGATTAGACCGATAACGACCGACAAAACGCCGGTCCAAAACAATCCGGCAGAGGGCAGCATCAGCGCGAAAGGGAACGCCCCGAGGATCGAGAACCATATCACCGGCTTACGCCCGAACCGATCCCCGATCGGCCCGCCGACAAAGGTCCCGACGGCAACGGCGGCCAGGAATGCGAACAGATGGTACTGCGCGTTCTGTACCGTCATTCCGAATTTCTGGATCAGGTAGAAAGTATAGTACGAGCTCAGGCTCGACGTGTAGACGTTCTTGGAGAACAGCAGCACCAACAAAATGCATAGCGCCGTCGCCACAGTCTTGCGCGGCAAAGCCGACACCGTGGCTGCGGGCACCGCTCGGTTCGCGCGACGCGCCGCCATGGCGGGGTGCCGGCTGTACCAAAGGCTGACATTGGCCAGCAGCAACATCGCCAGCAGCGCGGCGGCCGAAAACCAAGCGATGCTGGATTGCCCGCGCGGCACCACGATGAACGCGGCCAACAACGGCCCGATGGCCGATCCACTGGACCCGCCGAGTTGAAACAGCGACTGGGCGAAGCCATAGCGCCCGCCGGATGCCATGCGTGCGACGCGGGACGATTCGGGGTGGAAGACCGACGACCCGACCCCGACCATCGCGGCGGAAAGTAGGATCATCGGATAGGATGTCGCCACCGCCAGCATCAGTAGCCCGACCAGACTACAACACATCGCGATCGGCAGAGAGAAAGGCTGCGGGTGACGGTCCGTCACCATACCTACTACGGGTTGCAGCATCGACGCCGTCAACTGAAAGGCCAGCGTGATCATCCCGATCTGCCCGAAATCCAGCGCGTAGCTGTCCTTGAGGATCGGATACAGCGCCGGCACCAGCGATTGGTTCATGTCGTTGAGAAGATGGCAAACACTGAGCGAAATGAGGATCGCGAAGGTCGTGTTCGTATCGGCGGCCGGCCGAGCGGCGGGCACGGCAGTCGCTGTCGCAGTATTTTCGCTCACGGTCGGGTCCTTATCGGGTCGACGACCATTATGGCAAACGGTAGGCCTTGCTACCTATGCGTAGCACGCGCATCTGGTAACCCGACTGTCGCAATTCCGACGCAGTTGACGCTATAAAACCGCCGCAATTGGAGACCATTGTCTCAGTCAGCGAGGGCTGCTGATGGGTAGGTAACCTTGCGTTGGGTTTCCGGAGTCTCCGGCGCCCCGACCATCGCCGGAGAAGACTTGGATGCCGATGTCACGGAAAGCCGATTACAGCAGCCGCGCTTTTGCTGTTCCAATGGGTTTGATCGTTGGGTTAGTATTTGCCTATTGGCTGCTGACCGACTGGCACGCATTGCCCCGTTTGATTTCCACGACAGTCGCGGCGTTTAGCTGACCGACCGATCCGGCGGCAGATCGGCAGCGGCGACAATCCGCCCGTCGGCGTTACGTATCAGCAAAACAGCGCCGCGCCCGGCCGGCGGGGCCGGCATTTCGTTCGTGCCGACGGACAAGCGGACCTCCTGGGCGTCCCGAACAATCCGGTATTCTTTCAGGCGCCGTCCCCCATTCTCCCCCGCCGCAACGGATGTGGCACTTTCTGGATCGTAAAACATCAGCATCGCACCGGTGCCATCCGGCCACGCACCGACACGCGCCTCAAGACCGGTGGCAGTACGGCGGAGGGTCGCGGCGGTAGGGACCGGGGTGTCGCGCATGGCTTGCGCCACGGCATGCCGATCCGATCCGACCACCATCGCGGCGCCGTTTACCACCATCGCCGGGGTGAACACCTCCCCCTTCAAGCGGCGGGCATAATCCTTCTGCCGCTCGGTCCAAGAACGATTGGCATAGGGATCCTTCCAACCGAGGTAGTTCCAGTAATCGACGTGCCATGCCAACGCGATCGTATCCGGGCGCTGGGCAAGTTCGCCGAGTAATGCATCGGCCGGCGGGCAGGACGAGCAACCCTGCGACGTAAACAATTCCAGCACTGCCGGCCCACCGGGCGCCCCACTGGCCGCCCCAGCGGAACGCGCGAGAGGCAGTATTGTCGAGGCGAATAGAACCGAACGCCGTCGCATGGGTCACTCCCTGGGTTATACCACCTTCGGACTCCCGAAGAGCGACGGCGTTACAGGATCAGGCGTGGCGCTTCACGTGAGCGGCGAAGCGGTCCATCCAGCCTTGGAGAAACCCGCGACTGGCTTCCCCGATCCCACCATCGGCATCGAAGAACCCTTCCTTGGCCTGCAAGTAAACGTCCGGCTGCGGCAGCGCATCGACGCCCAATGCAGCCAGGATGTTGCGCAAATGCTGCTGCGCCAAAGCGGTCCCCAACACGCCGACAGTGATCCCGACGACGCCGGCCGGCTTCCCGGTCCAGGAATTCTGCCCGTAGGGGCGCGACCCGTGATCGAGCGCGTTCTTCAACACGCCGGAAATCGAGCGATTGTATTCCGGTGTCGCGAACAGCAAGCCGTTGGCAGCCGCGATCTCGGCTTTCAGCCGCGTCACCGCAGCTGCTTGGTTCGCATCGTCGTCCTGATTGTACAGCGGGAGGTCGCCGATCTCGACATAGCGAAAATGAAAATCGGGCGGGGCGAGACGAGCCAGTGCGTCCGTCAGTTTTCGATTGAGCGAGTCGCGACGCAGACTGCCGACGATAACAGCGATTTCGATTTGGGACACGGTGACGAACTCCTTATGCGGCTTGGCGATAACGGATCCATAGTCCCGCCGTTCTTTGCATGGCATTGGCAATCGTCGCATTATCGCAATGCGAAAACGCATGGGACACTGCATGCTGCCCTGGGACGACCTGCAAACCTTCCTCGCCATCGCCCGCCACAGCACCTTATCCGCCGCCGCTCGGGTTCTCGGTGTCCAACAAACCACGATGGGACGCCGCCTCATCGGATTGGAAGAACGGGCGGGCGCCAAACTGTTAGCCAAAACCCCGACCGGTTTTGTGCTGACACCGGCCGGCGAGGCCATTTTAGGCCATGTCGAACGCATCGAGGCCGAGACTCTGGCCATCGAACATCGCATCGGCGGGCGCGATATCAAGCTCGAGGGTTCGGTGCGCGTCTCGACCGTCGAAATATTGGCGGTCGAAGTCCTGACGCCCGCGTTCGCCCGATTGCAACGCGACCACCCAGGTATTGTCGTCGAAGTCGCTGCCGAGGCCCGCAGTGTCAGCCTAACACGCCGAGAAGCCGATATCGCCGTGCGGTTGGTGCGATTGACGCAAAACGAACTGGCAATCCGGCGGGTCGGCACCATCGGATTCGGCATTTACGCCTCCGCCGCGTATTTGAAACGGTTTGGCAATCCCGACTTCGCGGAGGGCGCGCCGGGGCATACAACGGTGTCGAACCCGATGGAGGGCATGGCGCTGCCGGAAATGGCCTGGTTCGCCGGGCTCACCCATCGGTCGGTCGCCGGCATTCGGCATAACAGCCGGTACGGGCAAAGATCGGCCGCCGAGGCCGGCATGGGCCTCGCGGTGCTATCCCGTCTGATGGGCGATCCGACCGATTTGGTGCGGTTACCGACACCGACGCCCCCGCCGACACGCGATGTATATCTAGATGTTCACAACGATATCAGGCATACCCCGCGTATCAAGGCCGTCACGGATGCTATTGCCGGATCGATGCGGGCCGAGGCTGGGCGGCTGGCACCGGCCGATTGAACGGGAAGCGGCTACACCACGTCGTTCGGGCGTAAGCGGCACAAAGCGGCATCGGCGTCGCTTTCGATCTGCACCGTCGCATGACCGATCCCGAAGCGCTGTTTCAACTGGGCTGCCAGCGCGTGCGGGCGACGATCCTCGACCTCACCGGCGAAAACCAAGTGCGCGGTCAGGGCGGTTTCCGTCGTGCTGATGCCCCAAATGTGCAGATCGTGGACCTCCATCACGCCCGGCACGCTCGCGAGGAAAGCAGCAACGTCTTCGGCGTGTACGTTCTGCGGCACTGCATCCATCGCAAGACCGAGCGATTCGCGGAGGACACCCCAGGTTCCAGCCGCGATCAGGGCGGCGACGATCAGGCTCGCAACGGGATCCAACCACGCATAACCGGTCAGCCGTATCGCCAAAGCGGCCAGCACCACGCCGGCCGAGATTGCGGCGTCCCCGGCCAGATGCACGAATTGCGACCGCACGTTCAGGTCGTTCGCGCGGTCGCGTAAGAACAACAAAGCGGTTCCGCCATTGACCACGATTCCAAACGCCGCAACCGCCATTGCCAGTCCCGTCTGCACCGGTTCGGGTGCAATCAACCGATGCAACGCCTCGATCCCGATCGCGCCAACTCCGATCAGCAACACCGAAGCATTGGCCAGCGCGGCTAGGATCGTGCCGCGGCCCCAGCCATAGGTACGCTGTTCGGTCGGCGGGCGCCGCGCCAGGAACACCGCCCACCAGGCCAGCAACAACCCCGCCACATCGCCAAGGTTATGCGTGGCATCGGCTATCAGCGCGACGGAGTTGGCAGCGACGCCGAATCCGAACTCCGCCATTGTGAACGCCATATTGACTGCCGCCCCGAGCGCGAATGCCCAGTCCATGCGGCTCGGCGCGTGGTGGTGGTGGCCATGCCCACGCCCGTGTGCATGCCCGTGTTCGTGGCCGTGTGCGTGTTCGTGTCTGTGACTATGGCCGTTGCCATGTTCATGACGATGGTGTTCATGCCCGTTCATGAGTGGCACCATGACATAAACTTCATCATTCCGTACAGTCCACCCACACGCCGATTCGCACAGGACCCAGCATGACCGCTTTGCAATCGATCATCATCGCCATTCTGCAAGGCGCGACGGAGCTGTTTCCCGTGAGCAGCCTTGGACACGCGGTGGTGCTGCCAGCACTCTTCAAGATGGGCATCGACCAGCGCTCGCACGAATTCCTACCGTTTTTGGTCATGCTCCACCTCGGTACGGCGACGGCGTTGCTGGCTTATTTCTGGCGGGACTGGTTGGCGATTACGCTGGGCGTTATCGGCATTGGCGAGGATGTCGCCGAAGCGCGTCGGGTGTTCGTGCTGATGGTCATCGCGACGATCCCCGCCGTGGTCGTCGGATTCACCCTGTTGAAATTTCTGCGCGAATTGTTCGGCTCCCCCCTGATTGCCGCAGCGTTCCTGATCGTGAACGGCGGCGTGCTGTTGTTCGGCGAGCGCCTGCGTTCACGGGGCAACCGACCGATTTCATCGCTGACAAAACTGGATGCGCTGGTGATCGGAGGCTTCCAGTGCCTCGCGCTGATTCCTGGCATCTCCCGCTCCGGCTCGACAATCGTCGGCGGGCTTTTGCGCGGGATCGACCACGAGGGCTCGGCGCATTTCTCCTTCCTGATCGCCACCCCCATCATTCTTGGCGCGACGGTGCTGGAAGTGCCGAAACTGCTGCACGAAACGGTCGCGCCCGGCGTGTTCGGCTTAACGGCAATCGCCGCAGTGGTGGCCGGCATTACCGCATATTTGAGCACCTGGTTCCTGATGCGCTATTTCAAAAACCAGGATTCCTGGGCGCTCGCCCCCTTTGCCTACTACTGCTTCCTGATCGGCGCGGTGAGCATCGGGGTCATCAAGTTCGTTTACTGAAGCACGACCCCGACCCGGTCGCCGCACGGCACTAGAACCGTGCCGTAGACGGCGCTGCGGTCTCGAATATCGGTCAACGCCGCTTGCTCGTCCGCAAGGCCGCACAGCACTGTTTCATTGGCGGCGTTGTGCCGGACGAACTGGAAATCGACGTCTTTCAGACCATCCTTTTCCACCGTCGCCCGCGGCATCGTGCCAATCCAGTTCCCATGCGCCCGGCCCCCATGCCCTGTGTGGAACGAGAAACTACCCAGGCCGTAAAAGATCGGCTTGCCGCGATAAACTTCCACCGCGAGCGAATAATGCGGCCCGTGCCCAACAACCATGTCGGCGCCCGCGTCGATCGCCGCGTGGGCGATGTCGCTCATGTATTGCAGCACATCCTTACCGAGGCCCCAGTGGCACGATGCCACCACGATATCGGCCTGCACCCGCAGCGACACGATATCTTCGCGAAATCGACGCAAATGGTCCGGCTCTGCCCAAGTCACAATAATCGGCAGAAGGCCTGGACGGTTCATCGGCGGGATATCCGGCCGTGTTTTGTGCATCGGCACCTGATAGGCGGTATTGCCGCGAATGACCGCGATACCGGGATCGTGCGGCCCGGCCTCGTGATTGGTCGGCCAATATACCGAACTGCGCTGGAGGAAACCGAAGCGGATACCGGCTCGCTCGACGACGACCGGTGCCTGCGCAGCCGCAGCGTTGGCGCCGGCGCCGGTATGCGGAATGCCCGCCGCATCCAGGTGCGCGATCGACGACAGGATCGCCGCTTCGCCGTAGTTCACGTTATTCGCGATCCCGACCGCACCGATCGCTGCCCCCTTGAGCGCGGCCTTGGCCACTGCGGGGTCGGCGAAAAAACCCTCGTTGTGGAACGATTGCGCCGCCGGAGGCGTGTACAAGCAACATTCCAAATTGGAAAATACCATATCGGCGGCGCGGAATTCCTCGACCACCCTCGTGAAAGGGATCGCGGGGTCTGCGACATTCATCAAATTGATATCGCCGGTCAGGATGAGTTTTGCCATACGAAACGCTACAACCGCCCCGTCCGGTTGCCAACCGCGACCGGGACGGCGAAGCTTCCGCGCAATCGTGCCCCCTGGAGGAAAAACCTTGGACAAGCCAACCGGTCCGCTCGCCGGCATTCGCGTCATCGATCTCACCACCGTCGTCCTCGGTCCTTTCGCTTCGCAGGTGCTGGGCGACATGGGCGCCGATGTCATCAAGATCGAAACGCAAGAAGGCGATTACACCCGCTACATCGGTCCCAGCCGAACCGAGGGCATGGCTGCGTATTTCGCAACCCTCAATCGAAACAAGCGCAGTCTGGCACTGGATTTGAAGAAACCCGCCGCGATCGCCGCGCTACGTGCGCTGATCGATACCGCAGATGTGTTCGTTCACAACATGCGCCTCGGCGCCGCCAAGCGACTGGGCCTGGATTACGAGAACCTGTCGAAGCGCAATCCGAAACTGATCTACGCCGCCGCTAGCGGCTTCCGGGAGGGAAGCTCCATGCAGGAGTTCCCCGCCTACGACGATTTGATCCAAGGCATGTCGGGCACCGCGTCGCTGAACGCTGGGCCGGACGGGGCACCGCGCTATTTCCCCACCGTGATGGTGGACAAACTGACGGGCAGCACCCTGGCATCCATGATCGGCATGGCACTGTTCCATCGGGAGCGCACCGGCCAAGGACAGGCCGTGCATGTGCCAATGATGGAGACCATCTTGTCCTTTATGTTGGTCGAGCATCTTTGGCACGGCGTTCTGGGGGAGCCTGAGAAAGGCCTCGGCTATCCACGTATGCTGACCCCGCACCGCCGGCCTTACCGGACGCAGGACGGCTTTATCAGCGTGATAGCGGTCAGCGACAAACAATGGCAGACCGTGTTCGCCGCCATGGGTGTGCCGGAACTGGCTGTCGATCCCCGCTTCGCCACCCTGTCCGGGCGATCGGACAATGTCGATGCGCTCTACGCCACACTCACCGACGGTATGCGCAAGAAAACCACCGCCGAGTGGCTGGCGATCCTGCGTCCGCAGGATATCCCCTGCGGCCCAGCCAACTCGTTGCTGGATCTATTCGACGACGATTACCTGCGGGAGACGAACTTCTTCCAGAAGGCGGACCACCCGGTCGAAGGCGAAGTCGTCGTGACCGCCATTCCCGGTCGCTTCTCGGCGACGCCGCCGAACCTGCAGCGCCTATGGCCGAAGCTGGGGGAGCATAACCGCGAAGTGCTGCGCGACGCCGGCTACAGCGAAACGGAAATCGACGACATCGTATCCTGAAGGGACCGAACATGACCGACGAAAACGCCGAAAAGAACGCCATTCGCGAAGTACTGGCGACCTATTGCTTCCGCCTCGATGCCGGCGACATGGACGCCATGGCGGCGCTATTCGTACCGGATGGCGTGTGGGAGACCGATTTCGGCAAAGGCACCGGCCGCGCGGGCATTGCCGAGCACGGGCGGAGCCTGCGGGCGCATGGGCCGGAGAAGCGGCCTCGGGCGGTGCATTTATGCACCAATATTGTCGTTACGCTGCAAGGCGACACCGCCGACGTGCTGTCCAATTGGACGACAGTGCAGAACAGCGAGACCGGCCCAAAAATCGGATCGGCCGGCGGTTACATCGACAAAATGGCGAAAATCGGCGGATCGTGGATATTCGTCCATCGCAAGATCGACCGTTTCATCGCCGAAGGCAAATTCTGACCGCTCGGCCACGACGGGGCCTTGCTGCCGGTTGGCGGTGGTTGGGTGCCGGCCATTTGGGTTTTTACTGGTTCGCCCCTTGCTTCCTGCCCTGCCGGGGTGCATTGCTGGACCGCACTTGGATGGGGCAACGGACGGTAATTCCGAGCGTTTACCCAGGCGATCGCCCGCGTGGCGGGCCGGATTGAAGGAACCAGCGGATGCGCCTCGCGGTGCTGAAGGAAAGACGCCCTGCGGAGACACGTGTCGCCGCGACCCCGGAAACCGTTAAGCGCCTTATCGGTTTGGGCCTAGACGTCGTCATCGAAACCGGCGCCGGCACTACGGCCGCAATCCCGGACGACGAGTATATCTCCGCCGGGGCGCGCATCGTCGACGGGCCCTCCGCCGCGTTGTCGGGCGCGGACATCGTCTTCGCCGTGCAGGCGCCGCTGCCATCGGAACGGGCGTTCATTCGCCGCGGCGCCCTATTGGTATGCACCGCCGGTGCCTTCGGCGAGCCCGAGCTCGTGCCGTCCCTCGCAGCTGCCGGCATCGACGCTGCGGCGATGGAGATGCTGCCGCGCATAACGCGAGCGCAAGCGATGGACGTGTTGTCGAGCCAGGCCAATCAGGCGGGTTATCGGTCGGTGATCGAGGCAGCAGGCGCATTCTCGCGCGGCTTCCCGATGATGATGACCGCCGCCGGAACGGTTCCGCCCGCCCGCGTTTTCGTGATTGGCGCTGGCGTTGCCGGATTGCAGGCCATCGCCACCGCCCGCCGGCTGGGCGCCGTGGTGTCGGCCACCGAC
>JBAXFK010000097.1:0-14320 GCA_037139955.1 Rhodospirillales bacterium | reverse complement strand
ATCGATCGGATAGCCCGTGGTATCCCAGCGCCCGACTTTTCCGCCAGACAGCGCCCGGCGATTGGGACGAACTCGCGCGCCGGGTAGCTGCCGCGTTGAATCAGCGACGATAGCGTTTCGGACGGGCGTCAGGCCGCAGCCCGAGACCGCTTTCTTTGGCGAGACTGGACCGCAACTTTGCGTAGTTTGCAGCAACCATGGGATAATCGTCGGGCAGACCCCATTTCTCGCGATATTCGTCCGGCGTCAGACCGTGCACGGTCTGCAAGTGGCGCTTGAGCATTTTCATGGTCAGGCCGTCTTCGAGGCACACTAGATAATCGTCCGACGGGGCACGATCGTTGTGGACATGCCGGTGGTCGTGGTCGTGGTCGTGCCTGTGGCCCGCATGGGCCACCGCGCGCGGCACTTGCCTGTGGGGTGCAACGATTTCACGGTCGGGCACCGAAACGGCAGCACCGAGGTTTGCCAGGGTACCGTAAATATCCTTGATCAAATCGGGAAGAAGCTCCGCAGACGTATCGTTATGAGCGACATGAGCGCTGACAATTTCGGCCGCCAGTGTAAGCAAGTGGGCGTGAGTTTTATTAATTTGCACGGATCGCTCCAAAGGATGAGGCTAAGTACGATTTTTTTATAGCGTCATCCCCCGGGCACTTGTCAACAACAATGTCGTCGATTCACGTCGCAGTTATCCGCTTGGTTCGGAAAACTGGGGTCAAAGCGATGGAATGTCGATCCAACGTCCCTCGCTATTACTCTGGTATGCAAGTTCCGCCAGTTGAACGGCCTTCGCCCCCTCTAACAAAGTCGGAACGAACGGCGCATCTTCTGCCACGTGACGCAGAAAATCCTCCCAGCAGGCGCGAAAACTCGGACGGTAGAGTATATTGTCAGGCACATCCTGCCATTGCGTGTAGAAATTCATCGGTTGCTTTGAATCCGCGTTCCATGGCGGCTTCGGCGTATTAACCAACGCTTGCGTGCGGCAATCGTGCAACCCAGCAACGGCCGAACCGTGGGTTCCATCGATTTTAAGCTGCAACATATCATCGCGCCGCAACCGCGTTGCCCAAGAACTTGTTACGGTCGCGATGATCCCGCCCTGCAGCTCCATTAGGGCGTATGCGGCATCGTCCGTATCGACATCGTATGCGATGCCATGTTCGTCCACACGCTGGGGCGTTTGAATTGCCGTGCGACAGACAACCCGCGTAACCGGCGCAACCACCCGGTCCAGGATATACCGAAAATGCGCATACATATCCAAAACAAGGCCACCGCCTCGATTTTTCCGATAATTCCAGCTCGATCGTTGCGACGGCTGGAAAAGCCCGTCGAAAACCCACCAGCCGAACTCCACCTGCACGGAAAGGATACGGCCGAAAAACCCGGCATCCCGCAACATCCGCAGTTTCATGAGGCCGGGTAAATGCACCTTGTCTTGGATGACGCCGTGCTTCACGCCCGCCGCGTTTGCCAGCCGAACCAAATCCATTGCCTCATCGAGCGATGGCGCGATCGGCTTCTCCAAATACACATGCTTACCTGCCGCGATGGCTTTGCGGGCAAAGGGCGCCCGATATCCGGTGATCGCGCAATCGAAAAAAATGTCGTTGGCGGGATCGCCGAGCGCGGCATCCAAATCGGCGGTCCATCGAACGCCGCCGCTGGCCGCAGCAAGGGCGGCGAGCTTACCCGCATCGCGGCCAGCGAGTTGCACATCGGGGATCAAACGATCGCCATTGGCAAGCGGCAGTCCACCTTCTCGCTTAATATCCAGCAGGTTGCGCAGATGTTGCGTCGTGCCCATGCGCCCGGTCGCGCCGTGAAGAATAATGCCGATGCGACGTTCCGTCATGATGAATGCTCCTGGATTTCGTGAACCACAGTAGCAGGCGCCGCTCGGGCGCCATACGGGGGTATAAAGAATAGGCGCGGCCCGAAAATCGGTGAGGCGTTAGCACTTTATTCATCTTTACCGGTCACGATGACGGGCATGAACAAAATCGTCCCCCAAATCGGCATCGTCCGCGTGAATACATTCGCATTCTCCGGCATCGACGCGATGCCCGTGGAGGTCCAGGTCCAGGTCACCCCCGGAACGCCGGCGTTGATGCTGGTCGGTCTGCCCGACAAGGCGGTGGGGGAGGCGAAGGAACGAGTCCGAGCAGCTTTTGCTGCTATGGGCTTGTCGCTGCCGCCTCGGCGGGTGTTGATCAATTTGCGGCCCGCCGACATTCCGAAGGAAGGCTCGCATTTCGATCTACCGCTGGCGCTAGCGATCTTGGCTGCGATGAACGTTCTGCCGCGAGACGAAATCGCGCGCTACGCGGCATTGGGGGAGTTATCGCTGGATGGGACGCTCAGCCCGGTCGCGGGCATACTGCCAGCGGCAATTGCAGCGTCGGCGCGCGACCTTGGCTTGATTTGCCCGGCCAGCCAGGGGGGCGAGGCCGCCTGGGCGGGGCGGATCGAGGTCTTGGCGCCGCGCGATTTGCTGTCCATCGTCAATCATTTCCGTGGCACCCAGGTTCTGACGCCCCCGGAAACGGCAGGGATCGCGGATGCCGGGCGCGGTCCCGACATGCGCGACGTCAAGGGCATGGAAAGCGCTAAGCGCGCGGTCGAAATCGCCACGGCCGGCGGGCACAACCTGCTACTGATCGGCCCACCCGGCGCCGGCAAATCCATGCTCGCCACCCGCATGCCTGGCTTGTTGCCCGATCTCGACCCCAATGCGGCGTTGGAGGTCAGTACCATCCATAGCGTCGCCGGTCTGCTGGATGGCGGGCGCTTGGTCATGCGTCCGCCATTTCGGGAGCCACATCATTCTGCGTCGCAGGCCGCGTTGTCCGGCGGGGGCCAGCGCGCCAAACCGGGGGAAGTTTCTCTAGCGCACCGTGGCGTGCTGTTCTTGGACGAACTCCCCGAATTTCCGCGTCAAGCGCTGGAATCTCTGCGTCAGCCAATGGAATCCGGCCGCATCGTGATATCCCGAGCGTCCGCCCATATCGCCTACCCCGCTCGGTTTCAGTTGGTGGCGGCTATGAACCCGTGTCGATGCGGCTATTTGGGCGATGCATCGCGCGAATGCGGCCGCGCACCGCGCTGCGGCGAGGATTATCAGAACCGCATCAGCGGTCCGGTGATCGATCGAATCGATCTTACCGTGGCGGTGCAACCCGCGACCGCCGCCGAAATGTCCCATGCGCCGCCGGGCGAGCCGTCCGCCGCGATCGCCGAACGGGTCGCACGCGCACGCGCTTTGCAGATAGCACGATACAGGGCGGATGGACCGGCGAGTAACGCAGAAGCCGACAGTCAAGATATCGGCGCGACACCGGCAGCCCAAAAACTGCTGGAGCAGGCGATGGAGAAACTCCGCCTCTCTCCCCGTGGCTACACCCGTATCCTCCGCGTCGCTCGGACTATCGCCGATTTAGCCGGTGCCGAAACGGTCGATCGGGTGCATATCGCGGAAGCGCTGGCATTTCGGCACCGCATGCCCGGACGAGGATGAATGGCAGGCAATACTCGGTAGGCGCGCGCGACAGTAAATTCCAATCGAGGATGCGTTATTCGCGTGACCTCGGTTGTCGTGGCGATTAACGTACGCTGGCCTGAAAACGGGCAAAGGCTGGGTCGATCCAGCCCCATAAGGGAGGCAAAACATGTCGAAATCACGGGGCGTTTCCCGCCGAACAGTATTGGCCGGATCCGCCGGCTTACTCGCCGCACCTGCAACGATCGGACGCGCGCAGGTCGCCACGCGCGGTGTTACCGACAACCAAATCACGTTCGGCACTATGACCGATCTATCCGGCGTCACCGCCGTGCAGGGGGTGAATAACGCCAATGCCATGCGCATGATCTTCGACGAAGCGAATGCCAGGGGCGGTATCCACGGACGCAAGCTGAATTGGGTGCTGGAGGACATGGAATACATCGTCCCCAAGGCGGTTCAGGCGATGAACAAGTTAATCAACCGCGACAACGTGTTCTTCACCGTCGGCAACGGCGGGACGCCGCATAACGACGCCGTCTTCCCCACGATGATCGAGAAACAGGTCCCGAACCTCTTTCCCCTGACCTGTGCCCGATCGATGTACGAACCGTTCAGCCGGTTCAAATACGGCCAGTTCTCGTCGTACTACGATCAAATTCGGGCTGCGGTGAAATACTTCGTCGACAAGCACGGCACGAAGACCATCGGCATCATGTATCAAGACACCGACTTCGGGAAGGACAATCTCGCCGGTGCCGTCGCGCAAACCGAGGCGATGGGCTTGAAACTCGCCGCAATCACCGCACATCGTCCGACGGACACCGACTTCAACGCCGCGATCGCGAAATTACAAGATGCCAAATGCGATCTTGTCATCATGGGCACCATCGTGAAGGACACGACGATCGTCCTGCAAACTGCCCGCAAGACTGGATTCGTCCCGATCTTCTGCGGTAATTTCGCGTCCTATTCGACAGCGGTGGCCGAAGCGCCGGGCGAACCGGCGGAGGGTTTCTATTCCATGGCCCCGGCACTCTATCGATATCCCGACGATCCCACGCCGGCGATCCAACAGCTTTGCACCGCTTACAAAAAACGATTTGGAATCGATATCAACTACCTCGGGGAGGCCGGGATCACCTGCGCATCCTTCACCGTCGCGGTGCTGGAGAAAGCGGGGCGCGACCTAACGCTCGACAGTTTCATCAGAGCATTGGAGAGCATGAAGGACTGGCAGGACATCTTCGGCGGTCCGAAGCTATCCATGAGCGCAACCAGTCACCATGCATCCAGCCAGTCGTTCCTGTCGGTCGTGAAAAAGACCCGCTGGACGCCGGTTGTGCAAACACCCCTCAGTTTCTGAAGCCGTGCCCCCGTCTTCGCGGGCGGGGGCGCTACTTCTTCTTGACGTAGGTCATCAGTTCGCCGAACGGTTCCCAGTGCTCGCCCACGAATCGCTCGAATTGCAGCGACTTCATCGGTGCGAAGTCTTTCGGCCCGGTATCGATCAGCAAGCCTTCGACCAGCATCGGGATTCGGAAATTCTTCAGGCTGGCAGCCTGACGCATAACGTTCTCCCGTGTCAGCTCGTCGCCGCAACGTCGCAGTGCTTCGACCACCAACCACCCCTCGGCCCAGCCAACGACGTTCCCGGCGTCCGCCGGGTTAGCGTTCGGCAAATATTTATCGAACCACGCTTTCCAGGTCTTGTATTCGGGATTGTTGGCAATCCGCGGATCGGTCGGGTCCATCTTGTAGTCGGCGGTGATAATGCCCTGGCTGTTGTCCACCCCTGCCGGCTTCATCACCGCGCCGATCGATGCCCCGATATTGACCAGATAATGCGCCGGCTTCCAGCCGATCTCTCCGGCTTTCTTAATGGCCTGGGCGGCGAATTTCGGGGTGGTGATGTTGATGAAGACATTGGCCTCGGTCCGCTTCAATTGCAGCATCTGCGAATCGACCGTGGGGTCCGTCACTTCGTAGGTCGCGACCTCGGCGATCAGCTTCTTATTCGCCTCGCCCAAACCTTCCAGCACACCGTTCAAATAATCCTCCCCCACGTCGTCGTTCTGGCGCAGGATCGCGATTTTGGGGTCCTTGACCTCCTTCAGGATATGCTTCGCATAAAGATATCCTTCCACATGATAGCTTGGATTGAACCCGATCGACCACGGAAAATGCTCCGGATCGTCCCACCGCGACGCGCCGGAGCCGATGAACAATGTCGGCACTTTCTTCTGGTTCAAATATTTCTGTATCGCGATATTCGGTCCGGTACCGAGCGGTGCGGCGATAGCAAAGACGAGGTCGCGTTCGACGAGTTGGCGGGTGAGTTCGACAGTTTTCGGCGGGCTATAACCATCGTCAAGAGAGATAAAGACGATCTTGCGACCGTTCACCCCACCCTGGTCGTTGATGAAGCGGTAATATGCCGCCTCGGCCCGACCGTTCTGTCCGTAGGCAGAGGCGTTGCCGCTATACGGATTGGTGTTGCCGATCCGAATTTCCGTATCGGTCACCCCCGGCCCGTATCGCTTTTGCGCCTGCCCGTCCGTCGCCGTAACCGCCAGCAGTATCGCGGCGGCCGCAAGTATTTTTCGCATGGCACTTCCTCCCTGAGGACTGCCCCCGGTTTTCCGGGGTGCAGTCGGGAGTATGCCGTTGGCCCGCCACCGGTTGCCAGAACTATTCGGCGGCAGCCGATTCCGGCACGCCGAGTTCCAGCAGACGGGGCGCGACTTCCTTACCGAACAGCGAAATGTTCGACATCGCATCCTGGTGGCTGAGATCGCCGCCTTGGCCGAAGAACAATAGATGCCCGACGCCGCCCATGCGGGCGTTGAAGGCCTTGAGTTGGTTGAACACGTCGTCCGGCGTGCCGGCGAAGACGGTTTCGGTGTCCATGAACTGTTCGACCGTCGCCGTCCGGTGGTTGATCTGCTCGCCGTTTCGATCTGTCACGATACGGTTTGCCCTCGCCCCATGTTTCAGGATCGCGACGTTGGCACCGAGGGAGTTGTAGCCGGGCGGGTTGGTGAAGCCTTCGTAGACCAAGGGCGCGGTGCGCACGTAATCGGCGATTTGGTCGGCGCGGCGGTAGCCTTCCGCCCGCGTGTTGCCGACCCCGATGATCGCGGCATAGGCGAAGCGATCCGCCCCGGCTTCCCAGCCGAGTTCGCGAGCGCGCTTGCGATAGGCGTCGTACATCGGCTTCGCGAGACCGCCGGACAGCAGCGTGCCGACGACGTGACCGCGTTCGGCGGCAAGTATGCCGGTATCCACGCTCATGCCCGTCATCCAAACCGGAGGATGCGGCTGCTGGATCGGGCGCGGCCAGATATTGACGTTGCGGTAGTGGTAATATTCGCCCTCCCAGGAGAAGGGTCCGTCGTGGGTGGATAGCGCTTTCAGAATCAGGTCGTGCGCTTCCCAGTAGCGGCGCATCAGGCGGGCGGGGTTGGAGTTGGCGGGCGCGATCTCGTATGGGGCGCCTTTGACCAAGCCCATTTCCAGCCTTCCGCCGGACAAGCAATCGAGCCACGCCATTTCCTCGGCAACGCGGACGGGGTCGGGACGGTTGGCGATGGGATTGCCCAGCGTGAGCAGGCGGGATTTCTTAGTTTCGCGCGCGATAACCGCCAGCGCCATGGGGACCGAGACGGTCATGCAGGTCGCGGTGCTGTGGTGCTCGTTCACCATGATGTCGATGCCGACTTCGTCGCACAGCCGGAACTCGTCCAGATAGCGGTTCAGCAGCATGCCGGCCTCGACGGGATCGACCGCTTGGTTGGGGAAGTTCACACGGAGGGAGCCACGCTCGATGCCCTCCTTCCATGCGGGGTGGTAGGCCATTTCGGAGAAATACCAGGTGCGCATGGCTCAGGCTCCCACGGCGGTGGCGAAGGCGTCCGGCTGTTCCCAATGCGGGTAGTGGCCGGCGTTCGGGATAATATGCAGGGTAGATTTGGGAATTTCGGCCTTCCAGCCTTCGGCGTAGACCGTGGACACGATGCCGTCTTGCGCGCCCCAAATCAGTTTGGTGGGCACGTCGATGCGATGCAGCCAGCGGCGCAAACGCGGGTTGTGCATGTAGGGCTTCCAGCCGAACAGCGCGAGCGACTCGCGGCCCCGGGCGATTCCCGCCAATTCGGCGTCGGGCAGCGCGGTGTAATCGATTTCTCCGAGCGCCGGATTGGCCCAGGCCTTGGCCATGAAATCGGCCCGCGAGAGAGAATGCATGTCGACGATGTCGCGGTCGAGATGACCGCCGATTTTGATGCCTAGGGGGGCTGCCAACACCAAACCGGTCACGCTGGCGGTATTCCGCACCGCCATTTCCGCCGCAATCCAACCGCCGAAGCAGGCACCGACCAGCAGCACGTCCTTCAAACCGAGTGCCTGGATGAGATCGAGGTAGAGATAGGCGATGTCGTCTACGGTGCCGAACCAATCGGGCAGCGCCGATCCACCGAAGCCGGGATGATTGGGGGCTATGACGCGATGGTTGCGCGCGAGGGCGTCGAACCAGGGACGGCTGGCTTGCAGGCCCTCGCCTGGGTGCAAAAACAGCAGCGGGCGGCCTGCGCCCTGTTCTTCGATGTCCAGCGCGACGCCGGACACGGTGATGGATCGGCTCATACGGCGTTTCCCCAATCGTGCTTGTTAAACGCGAGTTTACGGGCTGACGTTCGGAGGGCAATGGGCTCGGGATGACCACGGCTAGTGAGAATAAATTAGGCAGTATGACAATTTATATTCAATATAGGCACAAAATATGTTCGATATATCCGATTTGCATATTATGCGATTTTTCCGCTTGCCAAAATGACGCCAAATCGATCATGCTGCGTTGCAGCAAAATTGGCGTCGCAACCAAATTTGGCGTTATATAAGGCATTTGCCGTCTGGGAGGCAACCGAGACAACCGAAGTCGAGGAGCCATCATGCTAAACAAGCCAACCAAAATCACCCGTCGCGGCCTTCTAAAAAGTGCCGCAGCTACCGCTGGGGTCGCCGCCGGGTCGGGCGCGCTGACCGGCTTCCCGACAATCTGGGCACAGAATATCAAGGACATTGTCCTGCGCCATGCTGGCCCGCCCGTCACCGCCATTCCGGCGATCGCCGAACAGGCGAGCAAGGATCTGGGATTCACGGTGCAGATGCAGGCAACGGAGCAAGCCGATCTGCTGAACCGATTCATGTCCCAATCGTCATCGATGGACTGCGCCGACATCAGCTTGCCCTATATGAAGTACTTGACGGGCCGGAACGTGTTGCAAGCCATCCCGCTGAAAAAGGTGAAGAACTGGGACAAAACCATCCCGCTGTTCACCAAGAGTGAATACCCCGACGGCCGCAAAGCACCACAGCAAGGCACTGCGCCCTTTACAGTGATTTATGCCAACGACGCCGGGGGGCAGAGCTTTCACACCGGCCCCTCCGACTGGCTGACCGGCGTTCCCACCGTCACCAATGCCGACACGCTGGGCATCCGCCCCGATCTGATCGGGCGCCCGATTACGAGTTGGGCCGACCTGTTGGCGCCGGAATTCCACGGCAAAGCGGCCCTGCAAGATCAACCGAGCGTGGGCGTGATCGACGTGGCCCTCGCATTGGAAGCCCGCGGCGACATGAAGTACGGCAACAAGGGAAACATGACGAAAGAGGAGATCGAAAAAACCACCAAAATCATGATGGATGTAAAACGCAGCGGCCATTTTCGGTCGTTCTGGACCAGCTTCGATCAATCGGTGAACCTGATGGCATCGGGGGAGGTCGTGATCCAATCCATGTGGTCGCCCGCCGTCGCGGCCGTGCGGTCGCGGGGCATTGCCTGCACCTACCAGCCGCTGAAAGAAGGATTCCGGGGTTGGGGCTACACGCTCGGCGTTATGAAACACCTCGACGGAATGAAGCTCGACGCATTTTACGATTACCTGACCTGGTACACCTCGGGCTTCCCCGGCGCCTTTATCGCTCGCCAAGGGTATTACGCCGCGCAGCCGGACAACGCCCGCAAATTCATGACGGATGCAGAGTGGGATTACTGGTACGGCGGCAAAGCAGCTGCGACAGATATCATGAACCCTTACGGCAAGCTCATGGAAAAAGCCGGCAACACCCGCGACGGCGGCGCGTTCTGGGATCGTATGGGTAACGTCGCCGTTTGGAACGCGGTGATGGACGAGGACCGGTTCCTCACGCGCAAATGGGCCGAATTCATCACCTCCTGAAGGAGTGCGTTTCATGCAACTCGGTGTATTCATCCCGATCGGCAACAACGGCTGGCTGATCTCCACGACGTCGCCGCAATACAAGCCCAGCTTCGATCTGAACAAAGCCATCGTGCAAAAAGCCGAGGGATTCGGCTTCGACTTCGCCCTGTCGATGATCAAATTCCACGGCTTCGGCGGCCCGTCGCAGTTCTGGGACTACAATTTGGAATCGTTCACCCTGATGTCGGGGCTGGCGGCGGTCACCAGCAAAATCCAGCTTTTCGCGACCTGCGCCGTACTGACCATGCCGCCGCCGCTGGCGGCGCGCATGGCGGTTACCATCGACAGCATTTCGCATGGGCGGTTCGGTGTAAATATCATATCCGGATGGCAACGGCGGGAATACACCCAGATGGGCATTTGGCCGGGCGCCGAGCACTACAAACGGCGCTACGACTATTGCGCGGAATACGTGACGATCATGCAAGATTTATGGAGCACCGGGCGATCGGATCGTAAAGGCGACTTCTTCCAGATGGACGATTGCCGTTGCTTGCCGATGCCGACAGCGAAAATCCCCATCATCTGCGCCGCGCAGAGCGATGCCGGCACCATGTACGCGGCGCAGTACGCAGACTACAATTTCTGCGCAAGCTTCGGCTACAACGCACCCACTGCCGTCGCCCCCAGCGTCGCCCGTTTAGTGGCAGCGAACAAAGTCACGGGACGGGACTGCGGCGCATTAATCTTGACCATGGTCATCGCCGATGAAACCGACGAAGCCGCCAATGCCAAATGGGAACATTACAAATCCGGCACAGACCTAGAAGCCGTGGCCTATCGCGACGAACAGGCCCGCGACGATCCCACCACCGACGTCTACGCGCAACCGAACCGTCGCCACATCCTGGGCACCAACAAGCTGCCCACCAACCAGGGCGTGCTTGTCGGCTCCTATGCGAATGTCGCCCGCATGCTGGACGAATTGTCCGACGTTCCGGGGGTGCGCGGCGTCATGATGACGTTCGACGATTATCTGATCGGTATGGAACAGTTCGGCACCCGCATCATGCCGCTGCTGCGCTGCCGCGAAGCATTGCTGGAGGCCGCCTGATGAGCAGCACGACCAGCCTCGGGCAACTGGAGGTGCCGGTGAACCGCAAGCGCTTGGCGATACCGCATTTCCGGTTTCCCACATGGGCCGTGTCCTGGCTTCAGGTCGGGCCGCTGATGTTGATCCTGTCGGTCTTGTTCGCCCTGCCAACCATTCTCTTTCTGGTGGTCAGCTTCTTCGATTACGACCGTATCGGCATCTACCCCGCGTTCATTCTGGACAATTACCACGATCTGCTCACAACCCCGTCCACTTGGCGCGTTTATCTCAGCTCGCTGAAATTCGCGGTTATCGTCTGGGGTATTACACTGTTCCTCGGATTCAATATCGCCTATTTCCTGGTATTCCACATCCGAAGCAACATGCTGCGCACCGTGCTGTTCCTGGCCTGCGCGATTCCGTTCTGGACATCCGGCATCATTCGCGCGATCGCTTGGATTCCATTCCTTGGTCGCAATGGTGCATTCAACCAAATCTTGATGGCGCTGGGCGTTACCAGCCGCCCGTTAGAGTTCCTTCTGTTCTCCGACTTCGCCGTCATCGTCACCTATGTGCATCTGTTTACGCTTCTCATGATCGGCCCCATCGCCAACTCCCTGGCCAAGATCGACCGGTCGTTGATCGAAGCCGCGTTGGACGCCGGCGCATCCCGCTGGGCGACAATGACAAACGTCATCGTCCCACTATCGAAAACCGGCATCGCATTGGGTTCGTTGCTGGTGTTCACCCAGGTTATGGGGGATTACTTCGTAGTCAAAACCATGAGCGGCGGACAAAGCGCGTCAATCGTATCGATGCTCTCGACCGAAATCACCGCGATGCAATACCCCCCGGCGTCGGCCAACGCGATGGTGCTGGTGGTGTTCGTTGCCATCATGGTGGCCTGCATGATGCGGGTCGTCGATGTCAGAAAGGAGTTGGTGAAATGATCGTCGGCGGTCCAAGCCGCGCGGGAGCGGTCACCGACAAAAGGCCCTGGACGTTCTACGCGCTCGGCACGCTGTTCGCCGCCTACATGGCATTTCTGTACGGTCCGATGTTGGTGATTTACTTGCTGTCCTTCCAAGGAGAGAACGGCGGTGTGACCTTCCCGATGGTGGGCACTTCGCTGACTTGGTTCTCCGATATCGTGAAGCCGGGACAGATGGCGAATATTCCGGTGTCGTTCTCGCGCTCCATCGGCCTAGCTTCTCTCGTCAGCGTGCTGACGGTGGTGTTTTCCGTTGCCGCCGGCCTCGGCTTCCGACGCCGGTTCCCCGGATCGGGCATCGTGTTCTATCTGGCGGTCGCGAGCTTGGTGATGCCAAGCTTGTTGGTCGGGTTCGGCATCGGTTTGGGGTTCCAGTTTTTAGGATGGGAAACCAGCCTGTTTACATCTGCCCTCGGCGCGCAGCTAACCTGGACGTTACCCTTCGGCTTGTTCGCGATGTTCGCGGTGGTGAACCGGTTCAACAGGTCGTGGGAAGAAGCCGCCGCCGACCTTGGCGCGAGCGCGTTCCAACGATTGCGGCACGTCACGTTACCGATCCTGTTGCCGGGCATTCTCGGCGTGGCGATGGGCGCCTTCACCCTATCATACGATGAATACGCCCGCACCACGCTCACGATCGGCCAGCATAACACCTTACCGCTGGAGATTTATGCTCTGATTTCCTCGGCAACATCCCCCACCCTATTTGCTATCGGCACGTTGACCACCGGCGGATCGTTCGTGGCGATCGGCGTCACTTTGGTTTTGGTCGTGCGCATGCAACGTCGGCGCACCGCCGCTTCCTTGAAAGTCGGATAAAATGGATAATAGATTCGATGTCGAGTTGATTGCCGTCAGCAAACGCTACGGTACCGCCCTGGCCGTGGACGATATTTCGCTCCGCATTCCCGCCGCCAGCTACTGCTGCCTTCTCGGCCCCTCCGGCTGCGGCAAGACAACGACGCTGCGGATGATCGCGGGGCATGAGGCGATATCGTCCGGCGATATTCTGATCCGGGGACAGAACGTGTCCGACCTGCCCCCGATCACCCGCGGCACGGCGATGATGTTCCAGAGCTACGCGCTGTTCCCGCATTTGAGTTGCCTGGACAACGTCGCGTTCAGCCTGAAAATGCGCGGCGTTGGGAAAGCCGAGCGGCACGCCAAGGCGCGGGAATTCCTCGGGCTGGTGCAGATGACGGATTTCGCGCAACGGTTGCCGGCGCAACTATCGGGCGGACAACAACAGCGGGTAGCGCTGGCGCGAGCGTTGATCATGCGGCCGAAAGTGCTGTTGCTCGACGAACCCTTGTCCGCGCTGGATCCGTTTCTGCGCATCAAAGTCCGCGAGGAACTGAAACGGTTGCAACGCGAACTCGGAATCACCTTTATCCACGTCACGCACAGCCAGGATGAGGCGATGGCGATGGCCGACATAATGGTGGTGATGCAGGACGGCCACATTCGGCAGGCCGGGTCCCCGCGCGAGGTGTTCGAACGTCCTGTCAGTCCGTTCATCGCCCGCTTCATCGGCAGCCATAATGTGTTGAACGGGCCGGACGGAACGATAGCAGTGCGCGCCGATCGTTGCCGATTGGGTACGCCCGGAGACGGCCCCTTCGTCACCGGGCGGGTCACGGCGGTGGAATATCAAGGCGCGATGGTGCGGGTGGCGATGGCGACCGACCCCGGATCGGAAGCCGCCGCCTTGGTGCCGGACCACGAATTCTACGCCAAGCCCGTGGCCCCCGGCGATCCCGCTACGCTGATCTGGGCGGCGCGGGATGCCCATATCATGCCGGATTACTAACGTTTCTTACCGACCACAACCCCGGCGCGTTGTTCCATGGGCAGGATGACGGTGGTCATGTCTTTGCCGTCTACCCCGCCCTCGGCCGCGTCGAGATAGGCTTGCTGGGTTAGCGCGCCGAAGGGCGTTTCGATACCCAGCGCCTCGGCCTCATGCATGAATGCCGACAGGTCCTTCACGCTGATCGCCAGACTGCCGCCGTAATCGAAACCCCGCGTAAGGATATTATTGGGGATTTTGGTCAGCGTGGCGCTATTCTGTCCGGTCCCGGCATTGATAACTTCCAGCATCGTCTCGGGATCGAGGCCGGCTTTCACCCCCATCACCAACCCCTCGACCGCCGCAGCCAGATTGATGGCCGAGAGCATGTTGTTGATGACCTTCATCGTTTGCGCCGCGCCAACCTTGGTGCCGAGGTTCACAACCGAGCGGCTATAGGATTTCAGGTATGGCATCACCTGCTCGACCGCATCCGCCGGTCCGGACACCATCGTTGTCAGCGTTCCCTCCCGCGCGCGCGGCGTGCCGCCCGTGATCGGGGCATCGATCGTGACGATGCCGTGCGTGGCCAGTGCGGCTTCCAATTCCCGAGCGAATTCGCCACCGGTGGTGCCGAGATGGACGTAGATGCGGGCGCGACCGCCGAAAATGCCTTGGTGGTCGGTGATGGCCTCTCGATAGGCCGCAAGCGATGCAAGGC
>JBAXFK010000096.1:0-14424 GCA_037139955.1 Rhodospirillales bacterium | reverse complement strand
GGCGTGCCCCGGACCCACGCGCACGACGTTTGGCGGATCGAGCCGGCGTTGCTGGAACAAGCGCAAGACGACGGCACCATCCTCGCGATTCGGGACATGGAACGTGCCGGCATCGATATTGTCACAGACGGGGAAATCCGGCGCGAAAGCTATTCCAACCGTTTCGCTCTGGCCTTAGAAGGCGTCGATACCGACAATCCCGGCTCGGTGATGTCGTCGGGCGGGCGAGCGACCCCGGTGCCGCGGGTCGTTGGGCGTATTCGGCGGGTGTCCGGCGTGGAAACCCGGGATGCCGAGTTCCTGCTGGGAAACGCCTCGCGAGCAACGAAAATTACGCTGCCCGGGCCGTTTACGCTGTCGCAACAGGTCAAGAACGAATTCTACAAAGACGAAGAAGAAATGGCGATGGATTATGCAGTCGCAGTAAACCAGGAGCTCCGCGCCTTGAAAGCAACGGGTGTGGATGTCGTGCAGCTCGACGAACCCTGGGTGCGCACCTCGCCCGAGAAAGCGAGCCGTTACGGTATCAAGGCGATCAACCGAGCGCTGGAGGGGATCGAAGGCATTACTGTGGTGCATTTGTGCTTCGGGTATGCGGCGGTCGTGGCGAATAAGCCTTCCGGCTACAGCTTCCTGCCGCAACTGGCCGATACCGTCGCGACACAAATTTCGATCGAGGCGGCACAGCCGAAACTCGACCTCGGTGTGCTCCGCGATTTATCCGGTAAAACCATCATGCTCGGCGTTTTGGATCTCGGCGATAATACGGTGGAAACGCCGGATATCGTCGCCGGTCGCATTCGCGCCGGGTTGAAATTCGTGGCGGCAGAGAAACTGGTTCCGGCGCCGGATTGCGGCATGAAATACCTGCCGCGCGACGTCGCCTTCGGTAAGCTGAAGGCGATGGCGGACGGCGCGGCGATCGTGCGGAAGGAACTGGCAGGTTAACGATATCGCGGATAATCTGTGTACCCCTCGGCCCCGCCGCCATAAAACGTGGCGCGGTCGTAGGGGGCGAACGGCACGCCATCGCGCAACCGCTCCATCAAATCCGGGTTCGAAATATAGGGCCGGCCGAACGCGATCGCGTCGGCCGTGCCATCGGCCAGTGCTGCATCGGATTTCGCCCGATCGAACCCACCGGCGACGATGGCCGGGCCGTTCCAAAGCGGCCGTAAAACCGCCGCCGCCGAAGCTGCGTCCAAATCCCCATCCGTCGCGCCGCTGACCCTTGGCTCGATCAAGTGCAGGAAGGCAAGGCCGAGCGGGTTGAGGGCGCGGATGGCGCGGCTGTAGGTGGTGGCGGGATCGCTATCGCCGCCATCGTTGGCGTGCCCGAACGGGGAGAATCGGATGCCGACGCGGTCCGCACCCCAAACCCCGGTTACTGCGGCAACGACTTCCAACATGAATCGCAAGCGGTCGCCGCCATAGGCATCGGTTCGATGGTTGGCTTTGTCGGTCAAGAATTGTTCGATCAAGTAACCGTTGGCGCCATGTAACTCGATTCCATCGAAACCGGCCGCGAGTGCGGTGGCGGCGCCGATGCGGTAATCTTCGATCGCGCCGGGAATTTCGTCCAGCGTCAGCGCATGCGGCACCGGCGGTTGTTGCGGCCCATCGGGAAGCCGAACCGGCAAGGACGGTTGTACCGCCGACGCACTGATCGGCAACCGACCGCCCAGCAAGCTGGGATGCGAGCGCCGACCCGCGTGCCAAAGTTGCAGCACAATACGCCCACCCGCCGCGTGCACAGCGTCGGTTACCAACCGCCATCCCGCCACCTGCTCGGGGGAATGGCAGCCCGGCGTGCCCATATAGCCCTTGCCCCTAAGCGAGACCTGCGAAGCCTCGGCGATAATCAGCCCGGCCGAGGCCCGCTGCGCATAATGCAGCGCGTTCAACGCAGTCGGCGCATCGCCGGCACCCGCGCGCTGGCGGGTCAGCGGGGCCATGATCACGCGATTGGGCAAGGTCAGCGCGCCAAGGCGCAGGGGGGTGAACAGCATGGGGCTGGCGACTCCGGAAAATTTCGCGCTTGACGCGCCGGGAAGCAGCATGACACGGTGGGGCAATGCTGAACAATTTCACCGCCGCCAACCGACGCCGTCGTTGCCATGAAATGGCGCGGACGGATACGCGCGGCCGGTGCGACGGGAATCGATAGCAACCCGTTTTCAGCCTGCCGCCGACCCTCACCCCGCCAGCGCTCCGCCGGCGGGTTTTTTGTTGCGTGCGGGGGCTGGCTCAAACGGAGCATACCGATGTTTCCCGCATTGTTACCCAATTTCGTGCGTGCCGATCTGGCATTTGCCCATGGCGACGGGGCGTATTTATGGACCGAGGATGGACGCAAGTTTCTCGATTTCGGGGCCGGCATCGCTACGAGTTCGATCGGCCACGCGCATCCGCATTTGGTCGAAACGATCGCGCGTCGGGCGTCGATGGTCATGCATGTGTCCAACATCTACCGAGTGCCGCAAGCCGAACGTCTGGCGCAACGGCTGGTGGATCGGTCGTTCGCGGATAGCGTGTTTTTCTGTAATTCCGGCGCCGAAGCGAACGAGGGCATGATCGCAACGATGCGCAACGCGATGTCCGCCACTGGGCGGGGCGAGCGAATTCGGTTGATTTGTTTCGATGGCGCGTTCCACGGTCGTACCCTGGGCACACTGGCAGCCGGTAGCAACGCCCAGTACCGCAAGGGTTTCGGGCCGGTGCCGGCGGGATTCGATCGTGCGCCGCTGAACAACATAAATGCGGTGCGCGATACGATCGGGCCGGAAACCTGCGGCATTATCGTCGAACCCATTCAGGGCGACGGCGGGGTACGGCAGGCCGACCTGCAGTTCCTGCGGGACCTGCGCGCGGTGTGCGACGAATGCGGGATCTTGTTAGGGCTGGATGAGGTGCAAACCGGGATGGGCCGTACCGGTAAGCTGTTCGCCCATGAATGGGCCGGGATCGAACCGGA
This sequence comes from Rhodospirillales bacterium, assembly GCA_037139955.1. Taxonomy (GTDB): domain Bacteria; phylum Pseudomonadota; class Alphaproteobacteria; order Acetobacterales; family Acetobacteraceae; genus Rhodopila. The sequence goes on along the minus strand of JBAXFK010000096.1, from coordinate 11,450 downwards.
CGTTATGGCCTTGGCGAAAGGCATCGGCGGCGGGTTCCCGCTGGGCGCGGTGTTAGCGAAAGCGGACACGGCGAAGCACCTGACCCCCGGCACCCACGGCACGACGTTCGGCGGCAATCCGTTGGCCTGCGCCGCCGGCAACGCGGTGTTGGACGTAATCGGTGCGCCGGGCTTCTTGGACCATGTCGTGCGCCGGGGTCAGCGGTTGCGGGCCGGTTTAGAAACCGTCGCTCGCGAGAACCCGGCGGTGTTTTCGGCGGTACGTGGCGACGGTTTGCTGCTGGGCTTGCAATGCGTGCCACCGCAAGCGGACGTCCAAAACGCCTGTATGGCCGAAGGTTTGCTTGCGCTACCGGCGAGCGAGAACGTGTTGCGCCTGTCCCCGCCGCTGATCGTCACGGACGCGCAATGCGATGCGGCGTGTGCGGCGATCGGGCGGGCGGCGGCGCGCCTTATGTCCGCTTGCGGACCATCGACGCGATAACGCCTTGCGGCTTGCCCGAGGCCTGGGCCCGTTCGCGGTCCTGGGCCTCGATCGCGGCGCGGCCGTTTTCTTCGCCGTCGAGGCCCTCGAGCACCGAAGTTAGGACTTTCCGGTTCGAGCTTTGGCTGCCATCGGCGTAGACGATGTCGAACAGCGCGAAGGTGCTTTCCGAACGGCGTTTCATGCGGTTTCCCCTGCCGGTTCGCCGGCGTCGGGCGCAGGCGAACCGTCGAGTTCGGTCTTACGCTTCTGCGCGGCTTCTTCGCGGTCCCGCAATTTCGCGTCTTTTTTCGCCTGCTTGTTTCGGTCGCGCTCGGCGCGCTGCTGATTGTAATTCGGTTTGAATGCCATCGAAGCCTCCTGTCGTATTCAAGAACCCAGGACGCCGCCCCGTGAAATCATCCGACTTTCGGATAGTACACGCTCATGCCCGTCCGTCACATGTTTCACACGGTACTGCAATTCCCGGTTTTCGCTCGGCATTTGCCGCTGAATTTTGTATTTGCCGTAGGGCACGTTGGTATCGCCGGCACCCGGCACGAAATCGACCGTTTCTCCGACTGCGAACTTGTACAGGGCCATCGTGCTGCTCCACAGCAATGCGGCGACCCACGCGATGTGGGCCGAGATGCTTCTCAAGTTGGGGCACCGGATATGCGACGTGGCCGCAATAGAAGGTACTGTCGGCCCAGGCTGAAAAACGCCGCCTGTCGGATATGGTCGCCCGGCCCCGGCATTGCAAGGACAATCGGCCGATCAGTTTCGCGTGGTCTGGTGGCGGGGACTGAGGCGGGCTGGAATGCAGGATGATATTATCAACGTTATCAACGAGAAGGCCAATGCCAGCAGATAGGCGTTGTGGAGCGATGCCGCTATGACATCGGTCAAATGTGCGACCTCCGCCGGGGGCATGGCGGCGCGAGTCGCCGCGTCCATCAGTCGGTTCGTGGCCTTGGGTGCCGTGGGGTCCAGGCCGAGCATGGTGGCGTTCAGGACGGCACCGCAGCCGGCGGCACCGACGGCTTGACCCACGAAGCGCAGGAACATGCTCGACGAGGTCGCCGCCCCGCGCTGCCGCCACGGGACAGATGCCTGGATCGCGACGATATAGACCGTGTTGCAGAACCCCATGCCGATGCCCATCGTGAAGGATGCGCCTGCGGCCCAGATCGGTCCGTCGGCGGGGCTGAGTTGGGTCAGCATGAAACACCCCGACGCCGGCGCAATCGCGCCCATCACGGCGACCAACCGATAGGATGTGCGCACCATGATCCGGCCGCCGATTATACTGGCGAGCGCCCAACTCACCGACATCGCGCCGAGCACGAGGCCTCCGGCGATGGCGGAGTAGCCCATGGCGCCTTGGACATAGGCCGGAAGGAACGCCGACACGCCCATCATGGTGGCGCCGGTGCCGAAACTGCCCAGGCTGCCGGTGACGATGACGCGCATCCGCCAAAGCTCCAGCGGCAGCATGGGTTCGCGGATGCGGGATTCGTGGATCAGCAGGGCGATCGTTGCGATCCCGCCGACGATGGCGACCGTCCAGAATGTCGGCCGATCGAGGCTGCCGCCTTGCACCAGTGCGAGCATCGACCCGCCGAACGCGATCAATAGTAAGAGCGAACCGATCCAATCGATTTGGTGCTGGCGGTGTTGGACCCGTTCTTTGAGGAATAGCGCGATCATCGCGACGGCGGCGGCGCCGATCGGCAGGTTCACCCAGAATACCGTCCTCCAACTGATATGCTGGATCAGGAACGCGCCCATCGACGGTCCCACGACGGCTGCGACTCCGAAGACGCTGGAAATCAGGCCTTGGATTTTCGCGCGTTCTGTCGGGGTGTAGATATCGCCCAGGATCGTCGCCGCAATCGGCTGAATGGCGCCGGCTCCGAATCCCTCGATGGCTCTGAACAGCACCAACGACGGCATGTTCCAAGCGAGGCCGCAGAGCGTGGAGCCGGTCAAAAATAGCCCGACGCCGACGAAAAAGATCGGTTTACGTCCGAAGATGTCGGCGAGGCGCCCATAGACGGGAATGCTGACGGCTTGGGTGAGCAGAAATATCGTGAATACCCAGCTGAACAAGTCGAAGCCGCCGAGTTCGCCGACAATCGTCGGAATAGTCGTGGCAACGATGGTGCTTTCGACCGCTGCCATGAAGGTCGCAATCACGCAGGCGGCGAGCACCAATGAGCGGCCGGGCGTGCCTTCGCGCACCTCGGGGGCGGCGAGCGTTCCGTCGTTCGGCATGTATAGGTCGTCCTCCTGCCCGAAGTTCTGTCATCCGGGGGCAGGACTGGCAACCGCGTGCGGCTTCACCCCTGCCATGACAGCGGTTACACTCGCACCCAACCTATGGAGACCGTCCCATGTCCCTATGCATTCAGCCGTTGAGCCCTAACTTCGTGGGGGAGGTGTCCGGCATCGACCTAACCCTGCCGATCGGACCGACCGACGTCGCGGCTATCGAAGCCGGCATGGACCGCTATGCCGTGTTGGTGTTCCACGATCAGCGATTCGACGACGAGCAGCAGAAGGCGTTCAGCCGGCATTTCGGCGAACTGGAGCATACGGCCGGCGGCAATGTGACCAAGGCGGCGGAAAAGCGGCTGGACCCCTATATGGCGGATGTTTCCAACCTCGGGCTGGATCACAAGCCGCTGGCGCGCGACGATCGAAAGCGGATGTTCAATCTGGGCAACCAGTTGTGGCACTCCGATAGTTCGTTCAGGGCGAAGCCGGCGAAGTACTCGTTGCTGTCCGGTCGGGTCACGGTGGGCAAGGGCGGCAATACGCAGTTTTGCGATATGCGCGCGGCCTACGATGCGCTGGACGATGCGACCAAGGCGGAGATCGAAGATCTGGTTTGCGAGCACTCGTTGATTTATTCGCGCGGGTCGCTGGGGTTCGACGACCTTTCGGCCGAAGAATTGGCGATGTTCAAGCCGGTGCGGCAGCGCTTGGTACGAGTTCATCCGGTGACCGGGCGAAAATCCCTGTATTTATCGTCGCATGCCGGGAAAATTCTGGGTTGGCCGGTGCCGGAGGCGCGCGCCTTCCTGCGCGATTTGTTGGAACACGCGACGCAGAAGCAGTTTTTTCACTCGCATGCGTGGAAGCAGCACGATTTCGTGATGTGGGACAACCGCACGACCGTGCATCGGGTGACGCGTTTCGACGATACGCAGGTGCGGGATATGCGGCGGACGACGATTGCCGGGGTGAGCGAGACCGTAGCGCAATTGGCGGCCTAGGCGACAAAAAATGGGGCGGTTTGCTACCGTCCCAGGAACTTCCTGAACTCTCGGACCACGAGCAGCCACCGGTCGAGGTTGTTTGCCAGCGCCTCGGTGGTGCCGCCATGTTCCATATCCATGTCCATTTCGATCCACGGATCGGACTCGTCGTCGCGGTAGACGCGTCCGAAGCGTTTTTTGCGGTTCCACTCCGCCACCTTGGCCGGCGGGATGCCGCCGTCCATCGAAAAACCGGTGGCATATTGGATCGACTTGCAACGTTGCTTGGGGCTGCATTCGTAGAAATAGACGCTGAATTTCGTGCCCTCGTATATGCTTTTCACCAACGGATCGCCGTCTTTGTCGGCGGTAATCTCGGCCTGGAAGCCCTTGGCTTTCAAGGAACTGGCAACCTCCTGCGCGGTCACGCCGCCATCGGGCAGATAGGCGGCCCGAGCCGTGGCGTGGGTACCGAGCAGCAGGGCGGCAACGACGATCCAACGCATGACGATTTCCTTCGCTAACGGCCGGCTTTGATAGCACTGGCCAGCCCGCGATCGCGCACGGCCTGGAATTCCTGCGACATATGCGACAACTCGTGGGTGTCGAAATGTGCCATCAGCGCGTTCCGAAATCCCTGGATATCGGCGGTGCGGTTCAGCGCCCGCTTGGTCAGTTTGATGGCGAAGGGTGGCGCCGCGGCGACTTCCTCGGCCAGTGCCATCGTTGCCGTGTCGAGTTCGGCACCGGGCACGACGCGGTTCACCATACCGATGCGCTGCGCTTCGTCCATGTACATGCGGCGTCCGGTGAACAGAAAATCCTTGGCGGTGCGTAGGCCCATGACCCAGGGATGCACTAGGACCTCCACGGCTGCGGCGCCGAGGGTGCGGCAAACGGGATCGGCGAAAAATGCATCGTCGGAGGCGACGATGAGGTCGCACATATTCGCCACCATGAATCCGCCTGCGATCGCGGCGCCGCGCACGGATGCGATTGTCGGCTTGGGGCAATCCCAAATGCGCAAGCAGTAACCGAGGTAGCGTTGTTCCTCGTACGCGTAGCGCTGCTCGACGGTGAAATGGGCGCGCTTTGCTTGGCCTTCTTTCAAGTCGTGGCCGGACGAGAAATGCGGGCCTTTTCCGCCGATGACGATAACCCGGACGGCGTCGTCTGCGATCGCTGCCGACAAAGCCGCATCCATCTCGTCCAGCAGAACGCTGCTTTCGGCGTTGCGCGTTTCCGGGCGGGCGTGGTCGATACGGGCAACCGCGCCAGTTACGGTGTATTCGATGTCGGTGTATTCCATTGTCGTATCCTCGGTCTTATTGCCGGTAGCCGTTCAGCTTATTCCATTCCGCGATATATTGTTCTTGCAGATTGGCGTAATCGTCCATGTTGGGATACCACGCTTTCATCAGCTTGTGGTCGACTCCCTCGGGCAAGGGGCCGTCCTTCAGCGCCGAGAACCCTGCCGAATCGCGCACGAAGGCTTCCTGACCCTCCCGCGACAGGGACCAGTTCAGGAACAAGCGGGCGGCGTTGACATGCTTGGCGGTGACGGGGATGCCGGCGCCGTAGGATGTCAACGGCACGCCCTCGGGCGGGGTGTTGCAGGCAATTGGCGCGCCTTCCCGCGCGCGGGGGATCACGACGTTGGTTTGCTGGGCGCCGAGCTTCATTTCGCCGCGAATGATTGCGTCGGTGGCAGGGGCGCCGCTGGGGAACAACGATGGCTCGTTGGCTGCCAATTTCTCCCAATAAGCGAGGCCCAACACCTGACGTTGGAATAGGGTGCGGTTCCACGGCGGGCCGCCGCCACCGGCGATCACCTCGGCGATTTGGTGGCCTTTCCACTTGGGGTCGGCCAATTCCCACCACGTCTTCGGCGGATCCTTCACCAATTCGGTATTATACGCGATGCACCAGCCCGATGTGGTACGAGGCCATAGTTTCTTCGGGTCGGTCACGGCCTCCGGCTTGAAGTCGGCCGCATTGGGCGGGGCATATTCCTGGTACAAATCGCCCATCGTCTTCAGATGCCCGCGATCGGAATATTCGATCGCGTCGGCGACCAGCTTGCCGGCGGCGGCCTCGGTGCGGATGCGGGTGATCATTTGGCCGCCGGGGGCGCGCACGAGTTCCACCTTCACGAACGGAAATCGCTTATTGAACGCTGCGATCCATGCCTGTTCGGTTTCGTTGAAATTGACCGAATAGAGTACGATGCTTCCCTCGGCCTTAGCTTTGGCGATGAGCTCGTCGGAGCCGAACGGCCCGTCGGCGGCCTGGGCGGGCAGGCATGGCAAGAGAGTCAGGCCGAGAAGGGCCGCAGTACGTTTCATGGAGTTTCCCCGAATTCGGTTGCCGCGACCTTATCGCGGTTCCCCGGCAGTTGCCAGAACGCGGCGCGCGTTTCACCCTTGGCCATCATCGACGACGGAGGAAACCGCATGGCCGACAACCCGCGCTGGACGCGCCGCCCGGAAGGCTCCACTTGGGGCGATTTCGGGCCGGACGATCAATTGGGACGCTTGAACCTCGTGACGGCGGAAAAGGTGCTGCAAGGCATCGCCGAGGTTAAGGTTGGCAAGAATTTCTGCTTGTCGCTGCCGCTGGACTATCCCGGTGGCAATATTATCAACCCGCGTCGCAATCCCCCGGTGCTGACACCGACGCAACGCCCGAACGCGCCGAACATGAATTATCCGCTGCGCTGCGACGACCCGACGGCGCTGGATATATTGTGCGACGATCAGGTGCTGCTGACGCTGCAATACTCGACCCAATGGGACAGCTTGTCGCATGTCGGGCAGATGTTCGACACCCAGGGCGATGGGATCATGCGGGATGTCTTTTATAACGGATATCGCGCGGGTATCGAGATTGTCGGCCCCGTGACCTTCGATGCGAAGGGCAAGCAAACCGCCACGAACCGGCAATCGGGTGCGCGCAAGCTGGGCATCGAGAACATGGCGGTGTCCTGCGTGCAAGGCCGCGCCGTCATGATCGACCTAGAGGCGCATTTCGGCCGCTCGGGCCGCATCGTCGGGTTCGAGGACCTGATGATGGTCCTCGATAAGGACAAAGCGGTTGTCGAGCCCGGCGACTTCGTTTGTATCCGCACCGGTTTCGCGCAGTTGCTGCTGGACATGAAAAAGCAGCCCGACCCGCAAGTGCTGTTCTCCACAACCTCGGCGTTGGATGGGCGCGATCAGCGGCTTTTGCAGTGGATTACCGATAGCGGGGCCGTCGCGTTGCTGGCCGACAATTACGCGGTGGAGTGCACACCCTCGCGTCCGTGCCTCGACGATTTCTGCGCCTCCCTTCCGTTGCACGCCCACTGCTTGTTCAAGCTCGGCTGCTATTTGGGGGAGATGTGGTACCATACCGAACTGGCAGATTGGCTGCGGGCGAATGGACGCAACCGGTTCCTGTTGACGGCCCCGCCGCTGCGGCTGCCCGGTGCGGTCGGATCGCCCGCGACCCCCGTGGCGACGGTGTAACCTGCCCGTCGCACAGGCGGCATGCCGCCCGTCGCATAGGCGGCATGCCGCCCTCGCACGGTTCGTATCCCATGTTCCGCTTCACCCATGCAGCCGCAATAGCATAAGGAGAGGGCATCCGATGGGAGATCGACCTTGTCCTTTCTGCACACCGCGCTGCGGCTGGTGGACGCGGCTGCGTCGAAAATCGGTGTGCTCGGCCGTCCATTCGACGCCGACGCGCTGATGCGACGGGCCGTCCGGGAAACCGGCCTAACCGATTTCGGCGACGAAAATTTTCTGGAGCCGCTGCGCACGTTCCTCGCGTCCTGTTCGCAGGAAGCCTCGTTGGGCCTGATCGGTGACACCGCGACCCGATGGGATGTCACCCGATTCCTTATCAATCTGCTGCGCATGCGCGCCGCCGAACTGAACGATGGCGGCATCCAGCGGGAACATATCCGCAAGCCCATCTTCATCACGGGCCTTCCCCGGAGCGGTACGACTTTCCTACATCGGCTGATGATGGCCGACCCGCGCAACCGCGCGCCGCTGGTCTGGCAGACAATCCACCCGTATCCCGAGCTTGGGCTGCGGCCGGGCGCCCCGGACCGTCGGGTGGCGTCGGTCGCACGCAGCTTGCGCATGTTCCAGTTCCTGGCACCGGAGTTCCGCGATCTCCATCCACTGGACGCGACGTCGCCGCAGGAATGCAGCGAAATCAACGCGCATGTGTTCCGCAGCATGCGCTTCGACTCCAACTACCATGTGCCCGCCTATCGCACGTGGCTCGACGCGGATATCGAACGGCATTTACCCGCCTACCGTTTCCACAAGCGCTTTCTGCAACACTTGCAGCATCAAGCGCCGAACAATGGATCGCAATGGGTGCTGAAATGCCCCGAACATCTGTTCGCGCTGCGGGCCATCAAGGCGGTTTATCCGGATGCGAGACTGGTGTTCGTGCATCGCGATCCGGTGAAAGTGCTGCTATCCGTCGCCAAATTGACCGAAGTTCTGCGACGGCCGTTTTCCCATGAAATCGATCGCAAGGAAATCGGTCGCGACGAGAGTGTCCGCTGGCTGGACGGTGCCCACCGTATGATGGAAATCGGCGACGACGCCGGCTTACCCGAAGCCGTCTGCCATGTGCATCACATCGATCTCGTGACCGACCCCGTTAGTACTGTCGAGCAGGTTTACAAGCATTTCGGCCTCCGGCTGAACGAGTCGACCGCCGAGGCGATGGGCCAGTTCGCCATAGAACGACCGAAAGGCGGCTATGGACCGCGCGATTATCGTTTCGAGGATCATGGCCTGGACGCCACCGAAGAACGGGCGAAATTTCGCCCCTATATGTTACAGTTCGGCATCTCGCCCGAAGCTTTGCCGCCGCCGCGGCCGGCGAGCGCGCCGGACGTGGACAGCCGATCCGAGCGATCGTTCACCGGCTAGCGCAGCCGTAAGCGAAACGCTGGGGCGTGGTCGGGCTTGGTGGTGATGGCGCCCACCGGCAACACCGGGCGGGTGCTTTCTAGCGATATGTCGAAACGTTTCACAATCGCCGAGAGAACGATCGTCGCTTCGGTCAGCGCGAACTGCGCGCCAACACAAATGCGCGGACCGGCGCCGAACGGTAAATAGGAAAAGCGCGGTGGGGCCGGCATGTCGGGCAGAAACCGAGACGGATCGAACGTGTCGGGATCGTGCCATAATGCCCGGTGGCGATGTATAATCCAAGGGGAAATCATGAGTACGTCGCCCCGATGGATCGTCTGCCCGGCGACCGTGTCGGGGCCGATAGCCTCCCGCACGATCAAATAGGCCGGCGGGAACAGGCGCATGGCCTCGTTGAATACCGCGCGGGTGCGGCCTTGTGGATTGTCGGCGAGTTTTTGTTGCTCCTCGCGGTCTTGTGCCAGCAAGGTCAGAGACCAAAACAACGAAATCGCCGTCGTCTCATGCCCCGCCAGGATCAAGGTCGCCACCTGATCGCGTAGTTGCTCGGCATCGAATCCGGCAGCGGTTTCCGGATCGCGGGCGGCACGCAATAGATCGAACAAATCGCGCGGTTGTTCCGGTTCTGGCATACGCAGGCGATCGTGCACGATGGCCGCGATCAGCCCCATCCAACGCTTCTGAAAGCGGCGACGCCCGAAATCGCCCGGCGTTGGGATTGCCGTCGGTAGTAGCAGGTCGAGCATACGCGGTTTTGCATGATCGATAGCATATTCCGCGAGCATGCGGCGCATGTCGGCGCCGTACTGCGCCATTTCGAGCGAGAACATCGATCGCCCGGCGATCTCCAGCGTCAAATTCTGCATGGTCGCCAGCATGTCGATCGGCGCGTGGATACGCGCTTGCAATTCATCCAGCGCTTCGTCGGTTGTTGCAATTATGTGTCGAGTAAGCAACGGTATCGTGCGCGGTGCGAGGGCCGGTGCGACCGTGCGTCGTTGCAACTTCCAATTGTCGCCCTCGGCCAACAGCAAGCCCTGACCGGCGATCGGGCGTAGGATACGGATCGCAGCCGGCGAACGGCGGTAATTGCCGGGGTTATCGACCAGCACGCGGTAGATCCCAGCCGCGTCGTTCATGACGAAATTCATACGCCCGAACATGTTTCGTTTAATAAACGGTTGCTCGTAAGCAGCGGCTGGCCATGTGGCCAGCGCGTTGGCGCGAAGGCTGCGGAAAAACTGCCGGAAAGGCAGCGGCGCTGCGGGAACGGGGGGCTTGGGCGGAACGAACAATCGCTCAATCCCCGGATGTCGATCGGTGCCGGAGCATGGTCGTTACTCCGCCGCCTTCAACCCAGGCATGAATGCCGGCAGTTCCGCGCGCAGAGAATTGTCCATCGGCTTCGGCCACCACCGATGTTCCCACTCGGCTTTTATTTTGCGCAATGCGGGTGCCACTTTATCGGCGAATAATTTAGTGTTGTAGCGCGTCAGCTCCTTATTCATGTTACCGAACTGCATCAGCAACATCAAATTGCCGACGTTCAAATTTTCCGACAATTCCACGAGTTGTTCGATCACTTGACTGGGCGATCCGATGACGATGTAGCCTGCATCGACCAAATCTTTCATTTCGGTCGGCCGCGCAACGGTGCGCAGGGCGGCGGCACTGACTTGGCTGGAAAGACCGGCGCGCTGCGTGGCCTCGGTCGAATAGCCCGGCGGTGCGGCGAACCGGGGATCGAAATGTAGGCAGCGACCGAAGAAATACTCGGCGGCCTCGGTATACATATCCATCGCTTGTTCGCGGCTTTCCGCGACAGCGATGGTTTGTGCGAACGCCGCACGATACGGGTTACGATCCTTGCCGAGACGATCCATCTCCCCCCAGAAGCCGTCCATCGTTGCCTTGCCGGCCTTGTGACCGTAGTAGGACAGGTAACAATAAACGTAATCCTGCTCGGCGCACCATTGCCATGTTTCCACCGATCCGCCGCCGGGAATCCAGACCGGGGGATGCGGGCGCTGGATGGGACGCGGCCAGATATTTACATAACGTTGCTGATTGAACCGACCATTGAATGCGAAGGTGTCCGGGTCCTGCCAAGCGCGCATGACCAAATCGTGCGCTTCCAGATACCGTTCCCGCAGTTGCGACGGGTTCTGCCCATAGGCGAAACAATCGTCCATCGGCGTGCCCACCGGGAAGCCCGCGATCAACCGCCCACCCGATATGACGTCGAGCATCGCGAATTCTTCGGCTACCCGTGTCGGCGGGTTGTACAGCGCGAGCGAATTGCCCATCACGCAGATCGTTGCGTCCGTCGTGCGGCGTGCGAGCGACGAAGCGATGAGGTTGGGGGACGGCATCAACCCGTAGCCGTTCGAATGATGTTCGTTCACGCAAATCGCGTCGTATCCGCAATCGGCTGCGTATTCGAGCTCGTCCATGAAATCGTTGTACATCAAATGAGCCCGCTTGGGGTCGAACAGCGACGAATGGATGTCTACCCACACCGAGGGATGCTTCTCCTTGAAGTCCTCCGGTAGCTCGGTGTACGGCATCAAATGGAACCACATCAGCTTCATGGATTTATCCTAGCAGCGCTTTTATGGCGCCGAGTAGACCATTGGCGTAGCCTTCCGGCAACAGAAACGGAGGAAACGGATATGACGGATCGCGTGGCGATCGTGACCGGCGGATTGCGCGGGCTGGGGCGGGGCATGACCTTGGGGTTGGCGCGCACCGGGGTGAAAGTGCTGGCGGTCGGACATATCG
>JBAXFK010000095.1:0-14435 GCA_037139955.1 Rhodospirillales bacterium | reverse complement strand
GGCAAGAGCTGGGACCTGTTCGGCGACGTCCTGTCGGCCGACGCAAGTTGAAGCACGTTTAACGCCACGCAGTGGCGTTACCGCGCTCGACGTTTCTCTGCGCGGAACCGGCGCAACCGCGATAGATGCCCGCTTGGCCCCGGTCAGAGATCCGCCACCCGAATCCAGGTCGCCACCCCGATCGAAACCAACACGCCCAACCCAACGACCCCAACCCCGGAAAACCCCAACTCCCGCGAGACCGCCACCCACAGCACCATGCTGGCGATACCCACGGCGATGCCACCGATCAGGCTCGCCTTGCCGGTCTTGATCCGCGCCCGAGACCCGCTCATTCCGCCGCCACCCGTTGCACATGGCCAACGCGCACATCGTCGGTAGAATGCCGCACCCGCTTCAAATCCTGCCGCACCGCAGACGTGTCGTAACCATTGAAAATATGTTTCAGCAGCGAGCACCGCAAATCCGAGGTGCCGAAAAACCAATCGGCGATCGGGTATGTCAGGTTAAAATTCCGCTCCATCATTATCGCGGGATTGTGGTGCGCGATATGATGGCGGCGGATGGAGTTTATCAATGGGATGTAACGGACCAACGAATCGTTCTTCACATGGCAGCAGAAGTGGAACGTTTCATAGTTCAGATACAGAGCGACATTGGTGATTAGCAGCAGCCATCCTGCGTTTGCCAAACTCAAAAGCGCCAACACGAAGGCCGGTACGAGCGACATGGCCATGAACGCCACCAGCGCATAGGGTGGGAAAAACACGATGCGGAAGTCGCGCGTGTTGTCGACGGTCGGTTCCGCATCGGTAAAAAATTGATGATGCGCCAGCGTGTGCCGCTTATAGATACCCATGAAACCTTTTACCGGTCGGTGCATGATATATCGATGGATCCACCACTCGAACGTGTTGGACACGCAAAAGGCAAAGGGAATCACCAGGAACTCGTACCAAGCGGGGGACGAGATCTGCCGAGCGCAATACCAGATCGCAGTTGCCCCCAGCACGAAAATCATCGCCACATGCGCCCAACCGACATAAGCTGGCGCGATACGGTCCCGGAAATCGGCGCGGAATGCGGCCTGACGCCGCGACATGGTGTTCTGGGTCATACCGCCACGATAAGCTCGTATACCGCCCGCGACAAGCCGCGCCGTCCCTGGCACACTGTCGCTGCACTAACGGAGGCGCCACCATGTTAATCGTCGAAACCCCCGCCGCGATGAAGGCCTATGTCGGCAAGTCCCTCGGCACCAGCGACTGGCTGACCGTGGATCAGGACCGTATTAACAAATTCGCCGACGCCACCGGGGACCACCAGTGGATCCACGTGGACGTCGCACGCGCGGCGAAGGAAATGCCAGGCGGCAAGACCATCGCGCACGGGTTCCTGACGCTCTCGCTGCTCGTCGTACTGATGGACAGCGTTTACAAGATCGAGAAAACCTCCCGCGGGATCAATTACGGTTCCAACAAGGTACGGTTTACGTCGATGGTGCCCTCCGGCTCCCGCGTGCGGTTGCACCAAACCTTGAAGGCGCTGGAAGAAGTCGAAGGCGGCGTGCGCATGATCTTCGATTGCACCGTGGAACTGGAGGGTTCGAGCCGCCCGGCTTTGGTATCCGAAACGATCATCATGGCGTTCGATTGATGACCAAGGACGAACTGACGTCTTGGGCACTGGCCAATGGCTGGCAGACGATCGCGGGCATGCCTAGCCTAACGAAACCGCGATCGCCGAAGGAGGCGATTGTGCGGATGGCTTTGAAAGCCACCGTGGTGAACCTCGAGGTCAAAAAGCCCGCCGGCAAATGGGAGAAAGTCGCGGGTCAGCCTTATGGCGCTGTCACGCCCGATGAAGAAGGCTTGCCACTTGGCCTCGGGTTCGAAACGATCCCGGGGTTCCGCATGTTGATGCAAGAAAACAAGGACCGGCTCATGTTCGCTCGGATGACCGGGAAAACGTAGCGCGATTGCCGAGGGGGAGGCCCCATCGCCTCCCCCCGGCCATTTCGCCGCTAAGACGCCAGCGCAGTTGGCTCCGTCCGTTCCCGCTTCACCAACAGCTTGTTCAGCGCATGAATATAAGCGCGGGCCGAGGCGACGATCGTGTCGGTATCCGCGCCCTGCCCATCCACCATCTTGCCGTTTTCCTCCAGCCGAACCGTGGTCCGCGCTTGCGCGTCCGTCCCTTCCGTGACGGCACCGACCGAGAACAGGGTGAGATTGGCTTCGTGCGGAAAGATCGCCTGGATCGCTTTGAAAGTCGCGTCCACCGGGCCGTCGCCGGACGACACGCCGGATTTCAGGACACCATCGATTTCCAGTTCCATCTCCGCGCGCGGCGGCGACTTGGAGCCGGCGTGCAAGTCCAGGGAGACGAAGCGCACCCGTTCGTGGTCGCGCATCACCTCATCGTCGACCAAGGCCACGACGTCGTCGTCGAACACCACCTTCTTGCGGTCGGCCAGGTCTTTGAAGCGCCGAAACGCGTCGTTCAACTGGTTGTCGCCGATTTTGTAGCCCAACGTGTTCAGCTTGTCGCGGAACGCCGCGCGGCCCGAGTGCTTGCCCAACACCAGGGAGTTCGTCTTCCAGCCCACGCTTTCCGGCGTCATGATCTCGTAGGTCGCGGCATCCTTCAGCACGCCATCCTGATGGATGCCGGCCTCATGCGCGAAAGCATTGCGCCCGACGATCGCCTTGTTCGGCTGCACGTCGAAACCGGTGATGGTCGCCAACAGCTTGGACAGTTTCAGCAGATGCGTGGTTTTAATGTTGTTTTTCCGTGGGATAGCGTCCTGGCGAGTCCGGATCGCCATGACGATTTCTTCCAACGACGCATTGCCCGCGCGTTCGCCGATGCCATTGATGGTCGTTTCCACCTGCCGCGCCCCGGCTTCGATCGCGGCCAGGGTGTTGGCAACACCCATACCCAGATCGTTATGGTTATGGGTGGACAGGATCACTTTTTCGATGCCAGGCACGCGGTTGCGGACATTGCCGAACATGCGAACCATATCCGCCGGTAGGGCATACCCCACCGTATCCGGCAGATTGATCGTGGTCGCGCCCGCCCGTATCGCCGCTTCGACGACGCGGCACAGGAAGTCCGGGTCCGAACGCGTTGCATCCTCGGCGGACCATTCGACATCGTCGGCGTGTTGACGCGCCAGCATGACGGAATCGACGGTCTGTTGGATGACTTCCTCGGGCGTCAGCCGCAGCTTCACCCGCATGTGCAGGTCGGATGTGGCGATGACGATGTGGATACGGCGGCGCTTGGCGGCTTTCAGGGCCTCGGCGGCGCGCAACACGTCCATCTGACCGGCGCGGGCCAGACTGGCGATCACTGGGGTATCGGAGCGCTGGCCGACACTCTCGGCGATGGACTTAACGCTTTCGAAGTCGCCGGGGGACGCAATAGCGAAACCTGCTTCCAGCACGTCGACGCCCAGTTCGGTCAGAGCTGCCGCCATGCGGATCTTCTCGGACAGGTTCATGGAGAAGCCGGGCGACTGCTCCCCGTCGCGCAGCGTGGTGTCGAATATAATAACGCGGCTATCGTCCAGCTTGCCGAAGCTGGGATGATCGATGCTCATGATCTTGGGTCCGTCCTGGATAGATTGTGCGACGTTAGCCTCAGGGGTTCCCTCCCCTGCGAGGTCCCCCTGGGCGAAGCCGGCCATCAATGGCCCGGCGCGGCGCTCAGGGGCGGCTAAGTCGAAGAAGAAGGAGGAAGCCATTCGGCAATGCGCTGCCGCTCGCAAATGCGAGGGCGAACTGGCTGGCAGTGTGCGCGCCGATGGACATGACAGCTCTATAAAGGACGATCGGGGGCCGGCGCAAGTGCCTGCCCGCAGCGGCTATCGGTTAGGTTGCTTTGATTTTGAGCGACGCGAGATATTTCTCCGGCGCCTCGGGGTCGAACTTCACACCGTCGAAGAAGGTTTCCACCCCGCGGGATGTACCGGTGGGGATGTCGGCCGCCGCAAGACCCACGGCCTTAGCGGCCGTACGCCAGATATCCTCGCGGTTCACGGCGCCGATCAGCGCCTTCATATCGGTACCCGCCGGTAATTGCCCCCATCGTGTGTTCTCTGTCAGGAACCACAAATCGTGGGATCGGAATGGATACGATGCCCGATCGGCAAAAAACTTCATGCGCAATGGGGAGCCAGAGATTTTCCGACCGTCGCCGTAATCGATATCGCCCATGGCGCGCGGCAGAATATCCTCGACTGGGACACCGAACCATTTAGCACCGCCCACGATCGATGCCATTTCCGCCTTATTTTCAAGCTTGTCGCACCATTGTTGAGCCTCGATGGTCGCAGCGACGACAGCCTCGGCCGCACGCGGATATTTTTCGACCCAGTCGGCGCGCACGCCAAGCGCTTTCTCCGGATGGTCTTTCCAAATCTCGCCGCTCACGCAGGCGGTGAAGCCCAGCGCCTGATTGACGAGTTGGGCGTTCCACGGCTCACCGACGCAGAGCGTGTCCATGGTACCGATCTTGATATTGCGAACCATTTGCGGCGGCGGCACGACAATCGGCTTCACATCCTTCGCCGGGTCGCCCCCCGCCGCCGCGAGCCAATAGCGCAACCACAGGTCGTGCGTGCCGCCGGGGAAGGTCATCGCGACCACGTCGCCATTTTCGTAGACCGATTTTAACGACTTGGCGTCTAGTCTTGCCCCGGTGGCAAGCAGCGACTTATCGAGGCTGATCGCCTGTCCGTTCAGATTCAGTCGCAGCAGAATCGCCATGGGCACCGGCTTGCCATCCGGCATCGCCTTACCGGTATGCATTAAATAGGGCAGCGGGCTAAGAATATGTGCACCGTCGATCGCCCCGGAGGCGATATTATCGCGCAAGGCGCCCCAAGACGGTTGCTTAACGATCTCGGCATCGGGAAGACCGTACTTCGCGAACAGCCCCTTCTCTTTCGCAACGATAAGCGGCGCCGCGTCCGTCAGCGGAATATAACCGATACGTACTTTTTTCACTTCCGGCCCGGTACTTTGAGCGAACGAACCTCGGCTGTGGGCGAAGGCAGATATCGGTGCTGCACGCAGCAGACTGCGGCGGGATATCGGATGCATATCGAACACTCATCGGATTTGATGTTGAAAGAATCGGCGGCTGCAGTCGGTTACCGATAAACAAGCAAACCGCATACCAGTCGAGCCTGCGAGCCGCCCTATGCGCACTAAATTTATCGGGTTCTAATCGGAATAGTTGTTAAACCGGACGATGTAGACCCGCAACGCATTATCGGGTATTGGAAAATCGACAATCGTAGGGAGAAAATAAAAATGCTAGAAACCCACGAAGGCGGCTGCCACTGCGGCCGTGTGCGATTCCGCGCCAACGTAGACCTCGCCCAGCTATCGCAATGCAGCTGCACAGTGTGCACCAAGAAGGGCATCCTGCATTTGCCGACTTTCCCCGCCGACTTCCAACTCCTGCGCGGCAAAACCGCCCTGACGGTCTACACCTTCGAAACCGGCTCGGCGCAGCACCCGTTCTGCACCCATTGCGGCATGCATCCGTTTTACATCCCGCGCTCCCAGCCCGACAAAGTCACGGTCAACGCGCGCTGCCTCGATGGGATCGATGGCCCCGCTTTGAAGCCCACCCGCTTCTTCGATGGCAAGCATTGGGAAGACGCGCAAAAAAACCGCATCGCCGTCGGGGGCCATATCTCTCCGCCCGGATTCCACGGTTCGACCACGCTACAAGCAATTCTCGAAAGCGCGCCGGAATAGAAGCCGACAAACGAATTGACACCCCGAACCGGCTTCGCCAGTTATGCCGCGATAGGGACAAGCATCGCGGGGGAACCGATGACACGCAGCCGACAGGGGGCCGAGCACATGCTGGTGCGCGCCAAGCGATGACGTCCGCGTCCGACCAGCCTTTATTGCGAATCGCCGGGGTGAAAATGCGCTTCGGCGGCGTCGTCGCTCTCGGTGGGGTGTCGTTCGATGTCGGCCACGGCCAAATCCGCGGCCTGATCGGCCCCAACGGATCGGGCAAGACGACCCTGTTCAACTGCATCAGCGGCATTTACCGCTTCGTCGAGGGCGATATCGTGTTCGAGGGCAAATCCCTCGCCAACGTCGCCCGCCACGACATGGCCAATGTCGGCCTCGGCCGCACTTTCCAGAACGTTGCGCTGTTCAAGCCATTATCGGTGCGCGACAATATTCTTGTCGGTGCCCACCATCTCGCGAGGTCCGGCTTTGTTGCCAACGCCCTGCGCCTACCCTTCGTGCAACGCGAAGACGCCGCCGCGTTGGAACGCTTGAACGACCTCATGAACCTGCTGGACTTGCACGGCGTCGCCGACACCCCGGCCGGCGCCTTACCTTTCGGCACCCAAAAACGCGTCGAAATGGCGCGCGCCTTGATCGGCAAGCCCAAGCTGCTGCTGCTCGACGAACCCGCTGCCGGTCTGAACCATAGCGAGGTCGACGAACTGGCCGAACTCATTCTCCAGGTGCGCGATCATTTCAAACTCAGCGTCTTGTTGGTCGAGCATCACATGAGCTTGGTGATGCGCGTATCCGACAAAGTCGTCGCCCTGGAATTCGGCTTAAAAATCGCCGACGGCACACCCGACGAAGTCCGAGCGGAGCCGGAGGTTATCCGGGCGTATTTGGGCGATACGCATAAGGAGGCGGTGCATTGACCGCGCTGCTCGAAGCGAAAGGCCTGCACGCGGCTTATGGGGAAACCAAGGTTCTCCACGGCCTCGATTTCGCGGTCCAGCAAGGCGGCGTCACCGCGCTGCTGGGTGCCAACGGGGCGGGCAAAACCACCACCCTGCGCGCCATTTGCGGCATGGTCCGCACCCAAGGCGACATCCTCCTCGCCGGGCGGAAAATAAACACCATGGCGACCGAGGACATCGTCCGCCTCGGCGTCGCCCATGTTCCCGACGGTCGCGGCACCTTCATGGAGCTGACGGTCGAAGAAAACATGCGCCTCGGCGCCTACACTCGCCCGGCTCGGGAAGCCACCGCCGATTTCGAGAAAATGTTCGGCTATTTCCCTCGCCTGAAAGAACGCTACCGCCAACAAGCAGGCACCCTGTCCGGCGGGGAGCAACAAATGCTCGCCATCGCACGCGCCTTGCTGCTGCGACCGCGCTTGCTTTTGCTGGACGAGCCGTCCTTCGGATTGGCACCGCTGATCGTGCGGGAAATCTTCGGAATCATGCGCCGCATCCGCGACGAGGAAGGCGTGAGCATCCTGCTGGTCGAGCAAAATGCCTCCATAGCGCTCGAATTCGCCCAGGACGCCTATCTACTGGAAACCGGCCGCATCGTCGTGTCCGGTCCAGCCTCGGAAATCAGCAAAGACGAGAGCATCCGCCGCTCGTATCTCGGTTACTAGGGAAGCGAACGATGGAAGGTTTTATCCACCAAATCATCTCCGGCATCGCCACCGGCGGCATCTATGCCAGCGTGGCTCTGGCCCTGGTCATGATCTACCAAGCAACCCACCACGTGAATTTCGCGCAAGGCGAAATGGCGACCTTCTCCACCTATATCGCCCTGGTGCTGATCAATTTCGGCCTCCCTTACTGGGTCGCGTTCATCGGCGCCTTCGCGATTTCCTTCGTCGTGGGTGTCATTATCGAACGGCTGCTGATGCGCCCGGTCATGAACGCGCCTGTATTGACATCGGTGGGCGTATTCGTCGGACTGCTTCTGATCGTGAATAGCATAATGGGCTGGTTCTTCGATTATACCATCAAGCAATTCCCCAGCCCCTTCCCCGACAAATCCCTGGCCGGCGGCTATGTATCCGGGCATGAGTTAGGATCGACCGCGGTCACTCTTGCTGTGTTGATCCTGGTCTATTTGTTCTTCCGTCACACAAGGCTGGGCCTCGCGATGCGCGCTGCCGCGTTCAATCCGGCCTCATCTCGCTTGGTTGGCGTCCGTGTCGGCTGGATGCTGGCATTGGGCTGGGGGTTGGCGGCGGCGATCGGATCGGTCGCGGGATGCATGGTGGCGCCGGTGGTGTTCCTCGACCCCAACATGATGTCCGGCATTCTGCTTTATGCCTTCGCGGGTGCGTTGCTGGGTGGCATCGACTCCCCCCTCGGTGCCGTGCTCGGCGGCTTCATGGTGGGCGTGATCGAAAATCTGGGCGGCGCCTACGTCGTGGGGACGGAGTTAAAACTGACCCTCGCGCTGATCATCATCATTACCGTGCTGACCTTGAAACCCTCCGGCCTCATGGGTCGCAAAGTGTATAGCCGGGTGTAGGACGATGCTGAATAAAACATCGTTGCCGTTCGTGCTGCTACTGATCGTCGCGGCGGTATTCCCGACCGCGACATTCAGCGGCTACCACCTGTTCCAACTGACGATGGTGGTGGTCTACGCCATCGCCATCCTCGGGCTGGCAATCCTGACCGGGATCAACGGACAGATTTCGCTCGGCCATGGCGCGTTCTATGCCATCGGCGCCTATACGACCGCGATCCTAATGGCGAGTTGGGATGTGCCCTACTGGCTAACCCTGCCGATTTCCGCGCTCGTCTGTGCCGGCGTGGGCTTCCTGGTCGGCCTGCCGGCCTTGCGTCTCGGCGGGTTGTATCTGGCCCTGACAACCTTCGCTCTTGCCGTCGCGATCCCGCAAATCCTGAAGCATAAATTGTTCGAGGATTGGACCGGCGGCGTCCAAGGCCTCGTCATCGACAAGCCCGAGGCCCCCTTCGGCCTGAACCTGACGTCCGATCAATGGTTGTATCTTTTTACCCTCGGCGTCGCGACCGTTCTGTACGTCCTGGCAATCAACCTGACACAAGGCCGGATCGGCCGAGCGATGCGGGCGGTGCGGGATCATGCCGTGGCAGCGGAGGCGATGGGCATCAACCTCGCGATGCTGAAAACCCGCACCTTTGCGGTTAGCGCGATGTACACCGGATTGGCAGGATCGTTAGGTGCGATGGCGGTGGCGTTCGTGGCGCCGGACAGTTTTACAGTGTTCCTGTCGATCACCTTCTTCGTCGGGCTAGTCGCCGGTGGCGCCGCCTCGATCGGCGGCACCGTCCTAGGCGCGGTGTTCATCGAGTTCGTGCCCAACCTTGCGGACAAGGTGTCGAAAGCTGCCCCAGGCGCGGTCTACGGTGTGATCCTGATTGCGATCATGTTCCTAATGCCGCAGGGTGCGGGCGGCTTCGTCGCCGCAATCTGGCGCAAGCTGGCACGGGTCATCGGGCGCTAGCCGACAACGGACCGAGGGCTTCTCGGTCCGGCCCGCCCCCTCTAGAATGTCGCGAATGCATTGGAGGAAACGCATGCTTAGCATGGCGGGTAAAGTTGCGATCGTCTCAGGCGCCGGGCAGGTCGGGCCGGTGGACGGTAAAGTTTGGGGCAATGGCAAAGCCACGGCAACGCTTTTAGCGCGTCAGGGCGCTTCGGTGTTCCTGTTGGACATCAACAAGGATGCGGTCGAAGCGACACGTGCCGGCATCGAAAAGGAAGGCGGCACCGCCGCGACCCATCTCTGCGACATGACCAATGCCGCCGACGTGCAGGAAATGGTGCAGGCATGTCTCGACCGTTTCAAGAAAATCGACATTCTGGTGAACAATGTCGGCGGCTCCGCCCCCGGCGATCCCGTGTCGATGACCGAAGAGGTTTGGGACCGGCAGATTAATTCCAATCTGAAAACCGCTTTCCTCGGCTGCAAATATGTCATTCCGGCGATGCTGGAAACCGGCGGCGGAGCGATCGTCAATTTGGCCTCCGTCGCGGGAATGCGGAACGATTTCGCGTCCGGCCGATCGCATGTCGGCTACAGCGCGTCCAAAGCCGGCGTCATTCAGCTTTCTCGTTCTGTTGCCGGCACCTACGCGAAAAAGGGCATCAGGGTGAACACGGTCGTTCCGGGTCTCATGCACACCGCGTTGGTGGAATACCGGCTGGCAGCGACCGTCGGCGGCAACGATCTGGATAAATTGATCCAAGCCCGTCACGACGCGGTGCCGATGGGACACATGGGCGACGCCTGGGATATCGCACATGCCGTGCTGTTCCTCGCATCCGACGAAGCCCGCTACATCACCGCCACCGAAATTATTGTGGATGGCGGACTCACGTCGTTCATGCCCTGATCGAACAAGGAGAGACCAACATGACCCAACGCTTTCCCCAACTACAGCCCAGCGACCTGAACGCGCGACAAAAAGAAGTCGCGGATGCGATCCAATCCGGCCCGCGTGGCGGCGGATTGCGCGGCCCGTTCAACGCCTTGTTGCGCAGCCCCGAGTTGTGCGATTTGGTGCAGCGTGTCGGCGCCTATATCCGTTACGGTTCGTCGATCCCGGCGGCGCTGAACGAAATGGCAATCTGCATGGCCGGCCGCAAATGGACCGCCCAATACGAATTCTACGCCCACCGCAAGCTCGGCATCGATGCCGGCCTGAGCCCGGCGATCCTGGACGCAATCGCCGAAGGCAAAACCCCTTCGAACATGACCGCCGACGAAACGATCGTCTATAATTTCGCCACAGCATTGCTTGCCAATGGCAGCGTACCGGACGAGCATTACCAGCCCGCGCTGGATCGTTTCGGTGAAAACGGCGTTATGGATCTGGTCGGCGCCGTTGGGTATTACAGCATCGTATCGATGGTGCTGAATGTCGCGGACGTTCAACTCCCGCCCGGCGAACCGAAGCCGCTGAAGCCGCTCTGATCCGCCCCCACCCCGAAAGCACCGGCAATGACCGACAATATCGCCCTCATTGCCGGTGCCACCGGCGCCGCCGCGTCGCGACTGACCGATCTGATCGCGCGCACGCCGGGCTGGCAGGCGGTGGGGCTGTGCCGCAATCCGCCGGCCGATCCGCCGCCCGGCAATGTGCGCTACATCCGCACCGATTTGACCGACCCTGCATCCTGCCGTGCCGCCGTCGCTGCGGCCGGAGCCGTCACGCATATGGTTTACGCTGCCCGCGCCCCATTCGGCGAAGGCGGTGTGGAAGACGTGCCGGCCAATTTGGCCCTGCTGCGAAACGTGCTCGACGCCGCCGACATTCCATCGTTACGGCATGTGCATCTGCTGGAGGGCGGTAAGTGGTACGGGCTACATATCGGTCCCATGCGTTCCCCCACGCGGGAGGACGATCCGCGCCACATGCCACCGAATTTCTATTACGACCAGCAAGACCTGGTGACCCAGCGCCGCCAAAGCAAAGGCTGGACGTGGTCAGCGAGCCGGCCGCAATATTTGGTCGACGTCGCGCCCGGCCGCGCGCGCAATCTGATCACCGTTGTCGGCGCCTATGCCGCCATTTGCAAAGAACTAGGCGTCGCCTTCGATTTTCCCGGCGCACCGGGCTCGTATACCGCGCTGTCCGAGATCACCGACTGCTCCGTTCTGGCACGATTTATTTTCTGGTGCATGACGGAACCGAATGCTGCGGATCGGGCGTTCAACATTACCAATGGCGATGTGTTTCGCTGGTCGAACCTGTGGCCTCGGCTGGCCGATTATTTCGGTCTGCGCCCTGGCATTGTGCGCCCGATGAAACTCGAACGCTGGATGGCGAATAAAGCCCCGATCTGGCGTAAGATCGCCGAGCGGGACGGCCTGTGCCTACCCGATATCGACGATGTCGCACTGTGGCCGTACGGCGATTTCGTCTGGAATATCGACTGGGATATCGTATCGTCCATGACACAGGCGCGTCTGGCCGGCTTTCACGATGTGGAAGACACCGAAGACCAGTTCGTCCGTCACCTCGATGCCTACCGAGCACTGAAAGTACTTCCGTAATGGCATTGTTGGGCAAAGCGATCCTGGGTGTCTGGAACGAAGTCGCACCGGCCGACGAATTGGATTATGCGGAATGGTATGTACGGGAACATTTGCCCGAGCGCACTGCCGTACCCGGCATGACCCGGGGCCGCAAATACCGTGCGATCGACGGCGGTACACCCGCGAACATGGCCCTATACGAGGCGGATACGCTGGACGTGCTGACGACCGGCGCTTACCGCGTGCAGCTCGATAACCCCACGGAATGGACCAAACGGGTGACGTCCCGTTTCACCTTCATGCGCCGCGCCATTTGCGATGTGGTCGCGGATGCGGGCCAAGGTGTAGGCGGTTTCGCCACCGTATTTCATTTTCACCCAGCACCGGGCGCCACGGCGCAGGTTCGAGCTTGGGCAGAAAACCTTGTACCCACGCTGGTCGCCATGCCGCAAATAGCCGCCGCGCATTGCTGGGTCGGGGCCGAGGGCGAGCCGGAAACCCCAACATCCCGCCTGTCGGCCGCCGCAGTCGCCGACAGGCCGGTCGGCTGGGTCCTTGCCATCGAGGCCGCCGACCTCGCCTCCCTCCAAGCCGCTCGACATGCCGTGCTTAACAGCGACGCGGCCTCGCACGGGGCGGTCGATCTGCTGTCGTATCCGCTGTATGGACTGTCTTATGTCCTGGCGGCGGGGAAGATTGCCTAATTATACCCCCAGAACCTTCCGCTCCCGGTATTCGGCAGATATTGCGGCGTCGTTATATCTCCGCCCGGAAGCGACTCCTGTGCCGGTTTCGGCTGCTCGAACTTGCCGGGGCCGGTAATACCGAGCGCGATCGGATCCGAAGCACACGCGGCGAGGCAGAGAAGTACGGCAAGGATCGAATAGCGCATGGTCCTACTCCGAATCGGCTGAGCGTTGGCCTAGCACTTCGTCGGTATGCTCGCCCAGGCGGGGCGCGGGCAGGCGCACCGAACCCGGGGTATCCGACAATTTCACCGTCACACCCAGCGTATGGAACGGCCCGGTGACCGGATGCTCGGTGCGCGCCACCATGTCGCGGGCAAGGATATGGGGATCGGTCAGCACTTCATCGTAATGCAAAACCGGCCCGGCAGGTATGCCCGCACGTTCCAGTTCCGCTAGCCAATGCGCGGATGTCTTGCCCCGCATCTCCGTCTGAAGCATCTCCACCAGCACAGTGTTGTGCTTCACCCGCTCCGCATTTGTCGCGAACCGCAGGTCTGCGAACAATTCCGGACGCCCGACGATATCGCACAAATCCTTGAAGAACTTCTGCTGGGAGGCGCCGAACGCGATGTAGCCATCGGCGGTTTCGAAACACTGATACGGTGCGCTGCCGCGATGGGCCTGGCCTATCCGCTCCGGCCGCGTACCCGTGGCGAAATAATGCGCGGATTCGTAGACGGCGAGCGAGGTTGCCGCTTCGAGCAACGACGTCTCGACATACTGCCCAAATCCCGAGCGATGGCGCGATTCGACGGCGGCCATGACACCGAAGGCGAGGTACATGCCTGCCGCGACGTCGGAGATTGCGATCGGCAGTCGGTGCGGCGGGCCATCGGCGGGGCCGTTGGTGCTCATAAGGCCGGACATCGCCTGCGTAATCAGGTCGAACCCGCCCCGGCTCGCATACGGACCGGTCTGCCCGAAGCCGGAGATCGACGCGAGAATCAGCCGAGGATTGCGCGCATGCAGTTCGTCCCACCCAAATCCGAGGCGTGCCAGCACGCCCGGCCGGTAATTCTCGATCAGGATGTCGGCACGATCGATCAGAGCCCACAGCGACTCTTTGTCCGCCGCCTGCTTCAAATCCAGCACCACCGACCGCTTATTGCGGTTCCACGTCATGAACGGGGCGCTCTCGCCGTTTATAAACGGGGGCATGTTGCGGGCCGAATCGCCGGTCGGCGGCTCGATCTTCAGTACCTCGGCCCCATGATCGGCAAGCAGCATGGCGCAGTACGGGCCCGAGAGATGGCTGGTCAGATCGAGGACCAGCAAATGGTCGAGCGCTCCGGGCATTTTGAACTCCACTATTTTTCGCAAACCATGATGCCACAGCCGCTCGGTTAGGGCATCATGCCGACATGGATGCAGTCGTAAAACCCCGCTTGGACCCCGCCAAGTTTCAAGACCCCGCCTCGACGGCAAAAGGAGAGGCTCGGGCGACCGTAGCACTGCGGGGGCTCGACACGCTGTGGCTTAACACAGGCACGATCTGCAACCTGACCTGCGCGGGGTGCTATATCGAATCCTCTCCGCGCAACGACCGGTTGTCGTATCTGACTCGCGACGAGGCGCGCTCCTACCTCGATGAGATCGCAGCCGACGCCCTGCCGACGCAGTTGATCGGCTTCACCGGCGGCGAGCCGTTCATGAATCCCGACATCCTAGGCATGTTGGACGATGTGCTGTCCTGCGGCCTGCAAGCACTGGTACTGACCAACGCAATGGCGCCGATGCGCAAATTGCGGGAACCGTTGCTCGCCTTGCTCCGCGCCCATGGCGATCGGCTGAAAATCCGTGTTTCGCTGGATCACTACACACCGGCGGGGCACGAGGCCGAGCGCGGGCCCCGCAGTTGGCAGCCGACGATCGACGGATTGGTGTGGTTGGCGC
>JBAXFK010000094.1:0-14808 GCA_037139955.1 Rhodospirillales bacterium | reverse complement strand
GCTCCATCCGCGCCGATACCTTGCGCCGCAACAGCAGCACGGAGTTCGGACAGGCCGGGCATCATGACATGCCGCATCTCGGCCCACGGCACGCAAAGGCGGATCGTCGCGACCGATTGCGGTTCGGTCGCGACGATCCCTGGGCTTTCGAGCGTCATCGTCCCGGCGCGACCATGCCGAAGTACGCGCCTTGCGGGTCCATACACTGCACGATCCACTGCCCGCCCGGCACTGGCATCGGACCGTTGCAGATCGTCCCCCCTGCCTCGGTCACCCGAGCGGCTGCGGCGTCGATGGCCTCGGTGTTGAAGTAGTAGCCCCAATAGGGGCAGGGCATTTGCGGCATTTTGGTCATCGCGCCGCCTCGGGTGACGCCGTCTTTGGCAAATAACTGGTAGGTGCCCATAGCGCCCATGTCGATCGTCTCGGCTTTGGTCCAGCCAAACATCGTCGCATAGAACGGGAAAACGGCTTCCATGTCGTCGGCCATCAACTCACGCCATCCGATCGTACCGGGCGCCTCGGGTGGGAGGCCGGCGCCCTCGGGCGCGGCACCGGCGGGGCTAAAGAGGATGAATACCGCGCCTTGTGGATCGGCCACCACGGCGAAGCGGCCAATGCCGGGAATGTCCTCGGCCGGCTTGCGCTGCGACCCGCCGGCGGCGAGCAGTCGGACGATATCGGCATCGACATCGGCGGACCCGATATAGCCGGTCCAGCACGGGGGCACGCCCATGGCTTTGGCATCGTCGGGCAGCCGCATCAAGCCGCCGACCATCGTCGAGCCGATGGATAGGATGGTGTATTCGTGTCCCGACACTCCGGAATCGACCATGTTCCAACCCAGCACTGCCTTATAGAATGCACGCCCGGCATCGGGGTCGGGCGTCATAACATCGTACCAAATAAAATCGCCGGGGAAGCTGGGCATGGGGGAGGCTCCGTGTCTTGACGGATTATGTTGATATCAACATATGTTGGCCATGTCAAACCCTCGGCCCGTGTCATTCGCCACCACAATTCACGTCCGCGACAGTTGTCTGTGCCTGCACACCCAGCGCGCCGCGCGGGCTTTGGCCCGCCGCTTCGATGACGCGTTGCGCCCGAGCGGCATAACCAACGGCCAGTTTTCGCTGCTGATGGCACTCAATCGCCCGCAACCGGCGGGGATGGGGGGGGTCGCGGCCCTCCTGGCGATGGATCGCACGACGTTGACCGCCGCGCTTAAACCGCTGGAACGGCGCGGATGGATCGAAGTCGCCACCGATCCCCAAGACAAGCGCGGCCGGGTCTTGAGCCTTACGCCCACCGGGCAACAAGTGTTAGCCAGCGCCGTACCGATCTGGGAGCGGACGCACGCGATACTCGAACACGGGTTGCCGGATGCCGATCGGCTGAGGCGGGACCTAACGTCGGTCGTGAGCGACCTTCACCCTGGCTAGCCACTCGGAGACCGTTGCCACCGCCGAGACCGCTTCTCGATGCAGTGCGGCCTCGGCGCCAATCGGATCGAACAAATCGCGGCACTATGCGTGCACGATCGTCGGCGTCCACATCGCCGCACGGCGCGCCTGCCGGGAGTCCACCGTTTCCCCATTGTGGTCGGTGGGCGCTGGCGTGCCGGTAAACAACGCCCGGTCGTCCAGACAATTGGTATTGGTCACCATCCGCGTACCCACTTCTGTTTCGGTCACGGCGCCCAGGTAAATGCCGCAACGCCGGCACACCAGGAAGTCGGCCGTGCCGGTTCCGAACCGGTATTTCGACACCTCCGCCCAATCGCCCGCCCAAATTTCCGCCGCCCCATCCGGGTCGCTCGTCGTCCGGGTCTGATTCGCTCGGCAGAACGAACACCCGCAGGCCCGCAGCCCCGCCGCACTCGGTTCGCGCGTCAGGCGTAGGGTCATGCGCAAATTGCCGCAGTGGCAGCCGCCTTTATGAAGACCCATGGATTCCTCCGTCGTTACAATCGCGCAGGATACTGGCGGGGTTGGGGGGCTTATGCCAGAGTCGAAGCAACGCTTGGGATATCATGCCATGAAATTCGGGATTTCTTTATTCTTTACCGAGAAGTCGATGAAACCGGGCGAACTCGGACCCGAACTGGAAGAACGAGGATTCGATTCGGTCTGGTCCGGCGAGCATTCGCATATCCCGGAGGTGCTAACATCTGCCCCGCCGCCGACCGGCGTGAAACGTTGGTACTACGATGTCATGGACCCCTTCGTCACCCTGACGGCGGCAGCGATGGCGACAACCACACTGAAAATCGGCACCGGCGTCTGTCTGATCCCGCAGCGCGACCCAATCCAGACGGCGAAACTGGTGGCGTCGATCGACCAAATCTCCGGCGGGCGGTTCCTATTCGGTGTCGGCAACGGTTGGAACCGAGCAGAGATCGAGAACCATGGGTCGGATTTCAAGACCCGACACAAACGGGCGCGCGAAAGCATCGGCGCGATGAAAGCGATCTGGACCCTATCGACAGCGGAATATCGCGGCGAGATCGTGAATTTCGGACCTATGATGGCATGGCCGAAACCGGTCGCAAAGCCGCATCCGCCCGTGCTGGTCGGCGGCTCATTCCCCTATTCAGCGCGACGGGCGATCGCTTACGGCGACGGGTGGTTACCCAGCGCTTCAGCCGGCAAACTGGATTTGCTGGAGGAGATACCCTTGTTTCGGCAGATGGCGGCAGAGGCCGGGCGCGATCCCGGATCGCTGCCGATTACCGTCTGGTACCCGCCGCGAGATTTGGAACTGATGAAAAAATACCGCGATATCGGGGTAGAGCGTGTGGTTTTCAGCGTGCCGTCCGACCCGGCGGACGTCGTCCGGCCGCATCTCGACGAAATCGGGAAATCGATGGCGGGGATTTGAGCCCCCGCCACACCCGTTACTCCGCCGCGAGCCGCGGAGCCTCTAGCGCCTGCACGTGCGGCAAGACCTCCTTGGCGAACAGCCGAAGCATCTGCGACGTCTTCTCCGGCCCATAATACGGAGGGTAGTGCAACATGATCGAGGTCGCACCGACCGCACGGAATTGCTCGATCTTGCGTATCACCGTGTCCGGGGACCCGTGCAGGATCGTGTTCTCCACGAGGTTGTCGTAACTAAGGGCATTGTCGTCGCGTTCGGCGGTAACTTCGCCGAAATAGCGACCGGTGCCATTGCTGACGAAGCTTTTCACGTGACGTACCACGCCCTCGGCGCTTTCGGCTTTCGCCTGCGCATCGGTTGGCGCGACGTAGACCAGACGGGCTACATCGACCTCCCCGAATGCTGGATTTTGATTGTACGGCGCTACCGCTTCCTTCATGTGGGAACGGTAAGTTTCGATATGTTCGGCAATCGTTGCTAGGTCGGGCAAGGTCGATTGCATAAGGCCGAAACCCCATTTTGCGGCCTGCGTCATGGACCGATCTGTACCGGCACCCATGTAAATCGGCGGATGCGGTAGTTGCACAGGTACCGGGTAAATCTCGTAGGGTTCCGGAATATCGAAATTGAAATGCGGCCCCTTGGCGGTCAAACGCTTTTCGTGAAACCCCTTCAGAATCAGCGGAATCGCCGCCTCCTGAACATCGCGCCGCGTCTCGTAGTCGGCGCCGAGGCCTTCGAATTCATAGGGGCGATAGCCAGAGCCGAGGCCGAGTTGGAACCGGCCGTTGGAAAGGATATCGACGAAGGCGGCGTTTTCGACAATCCGCATCGGATGATGCAACGGCACCACCATAACACCGGCACTGAGTTTGATGCGCTTGGTCAATGCCGCGAGATAACACAAATAACTGAACGGGTCCGGCATGATCCCGTACTTGTTCGAAAAATGGTGCTCGGCGATCCAGATACTATCGAAACCCAGGGCCTCGGCCTCCAGCACTTCGCGGGTCGTGCGGGCGTGAACGGCGTGATGCGGATATGCCTCGGTCGCCGGGTCGGGGTGGGAGGTGTAGAGAATACCTATCTTCATGGGGTCCTGGTCCGTGCTGTTGGTCCTACCCAGTGTGCAACCTTGCTACCGCCGGGTAAATGCCGTCCAATCGGGCCACCGATAAACGACTTGGGGATGACCATGACGATCGAACTCGACGCGCTGGTGATTGGTGCAGGATTCGCTGGAATGTACCAGCTGCACTGCCTTCGCGATAAGCTGAAACTCAATGTTAAAGCGGTGGAGGCCGGCGACGGCGTCGGCGGTACTTGGTACTGGAATCGCTACCCCGGTGCGCGCTGCGACTCGGAAAGCCATGTCTATTGGTACACATTTTCGGAAGCGTTGATGAAAGAATGGGAATGGTCGGAACGCTATCCCGGCCAAGCGGAAATCCTACGCTACTTGAATTTCGCCGCCGACAAGCTGGGCTTGAAAAAGGACATTTCGTTCAACACCCGCGTGACATCGGCGCGGTTCGACGCACGTACCAATCGTTGGCATGTCGGTACCGAGGGCGGCGACACCTACGTCGTGAAATTCCTGATCACTGCGGTCGGCTGCCTGTCCACGGCGAACGTGCCCAAATTCCCTGGGCTGGAAACGTTCAACGGCGATTGGTACCATACCGGCGAATGGCCGCACGAGGGTGTGGATTTCACCGGCAAGCGCGTCGGTATGATCGGTACCGGATCGACTGGCATTCAAGCCGCCCCGGTCATCGCCGCACAAGCCAAGCACCTTACGGTGTTCCAGCGGACGGCCAATTACTCCGTCCCCGCGCGCAATGCGCCGCTGCCGACGGAGTTCAAGCAATATGTGAAACAAAATGCAGCGGCTATCCGCGCCTCGACGCACGAGACGCTGAACGGCATGGCATTCAAGATCGAAGACCGTAAAGCAGTCGAAACATCGGCCGATGAGCGCGAGAAACTCTACGAAGCCGCTTGGGAACGCGGCGGGCTGCAATTCCGCGCGACCTTCCAGGACATGCTGACCAGCAAAGAAGCGAACGACACAGCCGCCGATTTCGTGAAACGTAAAATCCGCTCGATCGTGAAAAATCCCAAGACGGCTTCGCTATTGTCGGATATCGATCACCCCTATGCGGCCAAGCGTCCACCGATCGATACCGATTATTTCGAGACCTACAACCGCGACAACGTGACCTTGGTGGACGTGCGTTCGAAACCGATCGTCGCGATCGACGAAAATGGCATCGTGACCGAGGATGGCGAATATCCCGTCGATATCATCGTCTTCGCGACAGGCTTCGACGCCATGACCGGACCGCTGCAGCGCCTGAACATCGTCGGCCGCGACGGCGTGGCGCTGAAGGACGCATGGGACGGTGGCCCGCGCAACTACCTGGGGCTGGGGGTAGCTGGCTTCCCGAACCTGTTCACCATCACCGGACCCGGCAGCCCGTCCGTGCTTTGCAATATGCCGGTCGCGATCGAGCAGCACGTCGATTGGATTTCGCGCTGCATCGAACACATGCAATCCGAAGACCTAACAACCATCGAAGCGATGCCGGAAGCGGTGGAGCAATGGGTGGCCGAGGTCAATGAACTCGCCAACAAAACCCTGCTACCGCAAGCGAAACATTCCTGGTACCTCGGCGCGAATATTCCGGGCAAACCGCGCGTGTTCATGCCCTATGCCGGCGGTATGGTGCGTTACCGAGCGACTTGCGACGACGTCGCGGCCAAGGGTTACAAAGGTTTCGTGCTCGCATAAGGGAGAAACGAAAAATGTCGATCGTCGACGCCCAAATCCACACTTGGGGCGAAGGACTGCCCAGCAACCTGTCGCACATCCAGGTGACGCACTACACCCCGGCCGAAGCCATCGCACAGATGGACGAAGGCGGGGTCGACGCCGCCGTGATCCATCCACCGGGCTGGGATCCTAATTCCACACAAATGGCATTCGATGCGGTACGGGATTATCCTAGTCGTTTCGCCATCATGGGGCATCTGCCGCTGGATATCTCGGCGCGCGAACACATCGCCGGCTGGCGATCGCAGCCCGGCATGTTGGGGCTACGCTATACATTCTTGCACGATCCCGCGCGTCAGGAATTGGCGGATGGGAAATACGACTGGTTATTCGCCGAGTGCGAAAAGCACGGCGTGCCCGTCGCCACTTTGGCAACGGATTCGCTCGAAGTGCTGGGCAAGCTGGCCGCACGTCATCCCGGGCTGAAGTTAACCATCGACCATCTCGGCGGGCGCGGCGGGCTGACCACCCTGAAGGATGAGGCAGCTATGACCCACATCCCCCGCCTGCTCGCGCTGGCGAAGCTGCCCAATGTCGCGGTGAAGGCAACCGGCGCGCCGGGCTATTCGGCCGAGGCGTATCCGTTCCCCAAAATGCTGGATTATCTGCACCGAATTTACGACGCCTTCGGGCCGGAGCGGATGTTCTGGGGCACGGATATCACCAAAATGCCGTGCAGTTGGGAAAAATGCGTATCGATGTTCACCGACAACATGCCTTGGCTGAACGCGAACGATAAGCGCCTGATCATGGGCGATGCGTTGTGCGCGTGGTGGGGCTGGAAACGATAAATAATAAGGGAACGGAGCGATGAACACACAAGGCAAAAAAATCGCCGTCGTGATCGGCGCCACATCGAAATGGCAATCCGACGGTCGCAACACGCGCCTGGCGCACGGCAAGGAACTCGACGACAGCCACATCCCCGTCGCCGCTCGCTGGGGTGTCGGTGGTGCGATTTCACAGAAATTCGCCAAGGAAGGCTTCTATACCGTTCTGACGACCCGCACCGCGTCGAACGCCGCCGGGCTGGCGGCCGCCATTAAAGACCAAGGCGGCGAGTGCATGGTTGTCGAGCTCGATCTGTCGTCCGAAGCCTCGGTCTCCGCCGCGTTCGCGAAAATCCGCGAGGAGGCAGGCGATCCCGATGTCGTGGTTTACAACGCGGGTTACCTGGAAGGCCGCGATTTACCGCCGGGTCAGGAGTTGCTGGAATATATACCCGTCTCGATGTTCGACACCGCGCAGCACATCGCCAGCCGCGGACCGTTCCTGGTCGCCAAGGAAGTGCTGCCGGCGATGCGAAAAAAGGGCGAAGGATCCTTCTTCTTCTCCAACAACTCCAAATCGCTGCGTGGCAAGAAGCGCTACACCGGTGAGTCGCTGTATTATCCGCGTGTCATGATGCGCACCCTGGCGCAGGTGCTGACCGAGGAATATTCCGAACACGGCATCCATGTCGCGAACATCGTGATCGACGGCACGATCGATTCCCCCGGCACACGGTCGCTGTCGAAAATCCAAAACCGACCCGACCTGATTATGAACGCTGCGAAAATCGCTGAGGCGTTCTGGTATTTGCACACCCAGGACAAATCCTGCTGGACGCACGAGCTTCAATTGACCCCGTCTTCCACCTTGCCCAGCTACTGAGGGGAACCGATCATGGCCAACGGTATTCTGATCGCCGCGATGGATTTCACCAATGTCGACGCGGGCGAGTTCCACGATTGGTACGACACCGAACATGTGCCGGAGCGGGCGCGTGTGCCAGGATTTCTAGTGCTGCAACGCTGGATCGGTGCGGATAACCCGCGCATTTCTTTGGCTACATACGATCTGGAAAGCCCGTCTGTCCTGCAAGGCGCCGGCTATCGCGCCATCGGTGGCGCGAACCTGTCGCCATGGTCGAAACGGGTCACATCGAAGGTAGACCGCATCCTACGCTACGAAGGCGAACAGACCTTACCCGGTTCGGCCAACGCCCCATCCAGCGCCGGCGGATTGCTTTTAGTCGGAATGACGCCGTCGGCCGCGCAAGATGCGGCGTTCAATCATTGGTACGACAAAGAACATGTGCCGGCCCTATCCGCCGTGCCCGGCGTTATATCCGCGCGCCGGTTCGCGTCGGTGGGACCGAACGCAACCAAATACGTTGCGTTGTACCATATGACCGGCCCTGAAATTCAAGAAAGCGCCGCTTGGAAGCAAGCGAGCGGCGATACCCCGATGCCGCAAGCAGTGCGCGATACGGTTACCGGCCGTCTGCGACTGGTCTGCAAAGCCTACACGCGGGCATAGATGGAACAATTGCCCGGACTGCCGGCAGCGGCCTTCCAAAAGGAAGATCTGTCGCCGGATTCCGCATTCTACGAGTTCCCCCGCTTCGTCGCCCATATCGACGACGGGGCGATCGCGGCAGCTACGCGGCTCTATCGGGAAGCGCTCCCGGCGGGCGGCGCGATCCTCGACCTTATGAGCAGTTGGATCAGCCATTTGCCGGATGACGTCGTCTACGGCGAGGTGGTCGGCCATGGCATGAACGACGAAGAACTCGCAGCGAATCCCCGGCTGGCCCGCCGGTTCGTACAAGATTTGAACGTCGATCCGATCCTGCCGCTGGGCGACGCCACGTTCGACGCCGCCACGATCTGCGTGTCGGTGCAATACCTGCAACGACCGGTCGAAGTCTTCCGCGAGTTGCACCGGGTGTTAAAGCCCGGTGCGCCGTTCGTCGTATCG
This sequence comes from Rhodospirillales bacterium, assembly GCA_037139955.1. Lineage (GTDB taxonomy): Bacteria > Pseudomonadota > Alphaproteobacteria > Acetobacterales > Acetobacteraceae > Rhodopila. The sequence goes on along the minus strand of JBAXFK010000094.1, from coordinate 6,350 downwards.
TTCTCCAACCGTTGCTTTCCCACCAAGGCGGTCTTTATTTGGCAACGGTTGGGCGGGCCGGACCAACAACGATTGGTCGGTGCCTATATGCAAACCGCCGGCTTCCGCCACATTGCCGAACGGGAGCATCGGCCCCCGCTCGGCGATCCATTGTGGTCGGTCATCGGAACGGCTTAGCGCTTCATCCCCGTCGCGCCCGCCGGCACGTCGTACATCGCCAACGTCATCGAGACCGTCGAATAATGCCCCATCAGGGCGATCGCATCGGTGATGCCAACATGATCGAACGCTTTCACGGCTCGGTCGTACAGCCCCTGCGACACCCAACGCGCGCTAGAAAGCGCGACGGCCATTTCGTAAATAATTTGTTCCCGCTCGTCGTCGAACGAGGTTGTTAGACCCGCGAGAATCGCATCGATCTTATCGGCCGGAACACCCGATGCTTTGCCATGCCGCTCGTGCGCCCACACCGGATAATTGGAGTGGAATTTCGCGGTGATCACGCATACTGCGATTTCTCGTTCGCGCAACGTGAGGGAGTACTTGCCCTCATGGAAATGCCCGCCGAACGGGCCGATAACTTTGGCCAGCTTCGGATTATGGACCATGATCTTGGCCGGACCGGGCAAGCCGCCGCGGGATTCCAGCATGGCGTTGTAGCCTTCTTGCTGTTCCGGGCTCATCTCGTCGTACGGGATTTCGGCGTATCTGCCGAAGGTCGGTTCTCTAGACATTTTCTCGCTCCTTTAGGAAACCAGCAATGGCCGCACGTCCTCGCCCAGCCGGTGAAGTTGTTCGATGGCCAAACTATTGGGCATGCCCGGCCAGTGAATGGATGCAACGATATGGTTGACACCCAGACGCTTGTTCAATTGATTGATTTGATCCGCGACTTCGGCCGCCGACCCCATCAGGAACCGATCTTCCAACAGTTCGTTGAATTCATGATCGAAATCGTCGCCTTCCGGCATGACCTTATCTTGCCCCCAGGCGCGATAGGCTTTGTATTTCTCTTCCAAATACGGTTGCGCCAGCCGGATCGCCTCGGCACGAGACGACGCCACGAAAACTTCCCGCCGCATCGGCACTTCCGTCGGAAACGGCTTACCGAGTGCATCGAGTTCGCGCTTGTATAGATCCATCTGCCGCTCGATGGTTTCCAGTGTATTGTGCGGGTTCACGTACCAACAGTCGCCGATACGGGCAGCACGCTTGACCGCGACATCGGCATTGCCGCCGATCCAGATGGGCGGTGTCGGTTTCTGCAGTGGCTTAACCGAGCAGACGGCATTATCGAGTTCGAAATTATCGGCGTGCATGGAGACGCGGTCTTCGGTCCATAAACGACGGACGGCGGTCATGCATTCCTCGAAACGGGCACCCATTTTACCGCGCGGGATGCCGAACGCTTTGAACTCCACGTCGCGATAGCCGATGCCCGCCCCGAATACCGATTTCCCACCCGATAGCACGTCCAATGTCGCCAGTTGTTCGGCCAGATCGAGCGGCTTGTGCAACGGCACCAACACCAGACCGCAAATGATCCGCAGCTTCGGCGCCATCGCCGCGCAATAGGCCAAGAACGGAATTTGCTGCACCGATTCGAACGGTTCCGAACTGTAATGCGAGCCCTTCACGACCCCATCCAGCCCCACTTTCTCGGCGGTGCGAACCAACTCCAGATCGTCGCGCATATGTCCGGCAGTATCGCCCTGCGGATGCTGACCGCGAATGATCACACTGATTTGCATACTGTTTCCCTTAAATCGAGCGCCTGACATTCCAGAACACGGCGAATCCCGGTAGCAGATCGACGACATCGGCGCGATGGGCCGTCGGCTGCATCCACTGCCCGGTTTGCAGCATCGGTACCTCGTGGAACCATTGCCGTTGCATGCGATCGGCGACCGATTTTTGCGCCGCCAGATCGGGTGCATCGATCCATTCCCCGCGCATACCCTCCAACGTTTCGGACATCGGCCAGCCAAACCAAGCCTTGTCGCCATTGGTACGATAGGCGTGGCCCGAGGGATTGATCAAATCGACCCCTCCGGTATTGGCCGGCGCAATATTCCAGCCGCCTTTATCGATCGGGCCTTTATTCTCCCGCCGTTGCGTCATCGCCCCCCAATCCAACGCCTGAAATTCGGCGTTGAAACCGGCATCCCGTAACATTCCCAACGTCACCTCGGCCATGGCACGCCGGAACGGCACGTCGGTGGCACCGATCAAAACGATTTTCTCGCCGCTATAGCCGGAATCCTTCACCATCTGGCGGATTTTCGTGGGATCGCGCGGGGCCGTGTAAACGTCCAGATCGACAGTGCTGGCCAATGCCGAGCCGGGTGTGAACAAGCCGACACCGCCGCGACCCATGGCCGGGTCGTCGCCGACGATTGCCTGGACGAAATCTTCCTGCTTGACGGCGGCCTGTACCGCCCGCCGGACGGCGGGATTATCGAACGGCGGTTGTTTGTGGTTCAGGCGCAGATGGCCGATCATGCCGGTGGGTTCTTTGATCTCGACCGCCAATTTATCGGATTTGCGCAAAGAAGGGATCAGATCGGCCGATGCCCATTCCCACCAATCGACCTCCCCGGTGCGCAGGGCACTGGCGGCGGTGCTTTCGTCGGGAATGACTACCCATTCGACGCGATCGAAATACGCGACCTTCGGCCCGGCGATCCAACCGGCGACACCGTTGGGGCGCGGCACGTAGTGGGGATTGCGCTCGTAGACCGCCCGCGCGCCGACCACGCGCTCGTCGGCTTTCCAGCGATAGGGGCCGGAGCCGACCATTTCGGTAACCGCCTTGGACACATCCGTCATGGCCAACCGTTCCGGCATCATCACCGCCACCGGCGTGGACGATTTGCCCAGCACGACGTCCAACAACGGGAACGGCTTGCGCAACCGGAACACCAGCGTGCGATCGTCTTTGGCGCTCAAGTCTTCGGTGCGATCGCGCAACGCCGTTCCCAGCGCATCTTTGTTCCACCAGCGCTTAATCGAAGCAACACAGTCGCGCGCCAAAACTTTTTCGCCATCGTGAAACCGCAATCCATCCCGCAGCGTAATGGTCCAACGCTTGCCATCGTCGTCGACGACGTGGCCGTCGGCCATTTGCGGGGTGGTTTTGAAATCGGGACCGAAGCCGTAAAGCGTATCGAAGATCGCCAGCCCGTGGTTACGGGTGACGTAGGTGGTGGAAAGATGCGGATCCAACGTCGTGACATCGGATTGCGGGACAAACCGCAACGTACTTTTCTGCTGCGCCCGCACGATCGACGGTGCCGCCATAGCGGCCGCCGAGGTCCCCAAAAATAGTCTCCGTCGCATGATTATTGCCCTCCCCTGCCGCACCATAGCAGCGCCTACGCCACGATGATAAGCGGCGGGGATGGCGCCTAAAATCGTCCGGATGGGCGACGCGGACGCGACACCGCCCCCACCGGCTGCGACCGATAAAGGTCCAGCCCCTTCCCGACCGACAGCGACCCAGCGGCCGGTGGCCCGACATTGCGTTGCGCGGGCACCGACGTTGCATGCGGGACAGTCGCACCCCAAGCGCTGGCGAGGGCCGTCGGGCCTATCGGACGCTGGGTTTCCTCGGGCCAAAGCGCCATCACTTTCTTTGCATAAGGCTCCGACAGCGCGGGGGTCGCCGAGTGATAAAGCGCCACGGCCTTGGTCCAATCGCCGGATTGCACGAACAATTGGCGCAAAAACCGGGCGGCGTAGGCGGCGTTGGCAGGGGGATCGAAGGCTCGGTCGAGGCTGGGAAAGGCCTCGGGGTGGTGCATCAGGTTCACCTGCATGCAGCCTACATCGATCGATTTCACCCCCCGCGCTTGCATCGCTTGCACCGCCGCCACAGCCTGAGCTTTGGAATCGTAGAAGGATCCCTGGCCCTCGGCGTTGACGGTCCAGGGCCAGGGATTGTGGGCGCCCGTCGCCGCATCCCGCCGACCGCTTTCCACCCGGCCGATCGCCACCATCAAGCGCCCCGGGATCGCTTGCGCCTGCTCCGCCCCGGCAATCGCCGCCCGGCACAGCGAACCGGGGGATAATGCCGTCAAAGGGCTGACAACCGCCGCTTGAGCCGCGACAGAGAACAACAGCAAAAGGGGCAGAAATGCGCGCATGGGCGCAGTGTCGCAGTGTCGCAGGGAAAGGTTAACCTAACGTTAACAGTGCGACGAATTCCTCGCCGCATGCAATGCTGCAATGCGATAAAACGCTTGCATACCTACGATCTCCCGGCTAAATTGGTTTTCGCAGCAACGGCGCCCATGGCCCGTTCCTGCTTCTTGGACGTTTCCTCCCTAAACTTGGCGGCGCTGCATAAGCGCCGCCACTTTTTTTGCTCGGAAGATCAGACCTCTATCAGGGCATAGGCCTCGCGCGCCAGGGCCTCGACCAAGGCAGCGATGTCGTGGCAAATGGTGGGGAAGCGCGGCAGGCGCTCGATCGCCGCCTCGTCCATGTATAAATCCCGAGCAAGCTCGATTTGCAGAACATGGACGCGGTTGCGGGGGCGGCCGTAGTGGCGGGTAATGTAACCGCCGGCATAGGGATCGTTGCGCCGCACCGTGTAGCCCATGTCGGTCAAAGCCCGCTCCACAAAGCGGGTCACGCGCGGGGTGCAAGCGGTGCCATGCGCATCCCCAAGCACGAAATCCGGCATTTTGAACGCGTTACGACCCGCCGCGCCCGACGTCGCCGGCCCGGGCGACGGCATCGAGTGACAGTCGATCAGCAAGCACGTCCCGAACAACGCCTTGGTCCCGGCGATCAACGCCCCCAACATGTCATGATAAGGCTGCCAGTACCGCGCCACCCGGTGCTCGGCTTCCGCGAATTTGAGCTTGTAGCGGTATATCTGCTCCCCCGAGGCGACAATCCGGGCGATCGTGCCCAGCCCTGCGGCCACCCGAGGGCTGGTGGCGTTCACCCACGGCGGTAGCGCATCGGCGAACATCGACGGATCGAGTTCCCACGCTTCTCGGTTAGCGTCGCACCAGGCGCGAGGAAACGTCGCCGCCAGCAGCGGTGCGCCGAAATCGGGGGCGGCGGCATAGAGTTCGTCGACAAAGCTGTCCTCGCTGCGGCGCAATCCCAGCGGATCCAGGCGGGACGACGCGATGAACGCATCCGTATACTGCCGGCCGGAATGCGGGGAGGCGAACAGAAGCGGCGTCGTCTGCCGCGCCGGGCGGGTCACCGTAACGGCGTCGCTATCGAGAAATGCGGGGGTAACCGAGGCGTCCATGCGGCTATTCAACTCCGGTGCGCCTCCGGTGTCACGGGACGAACGTCGATTTTCGCGTCGCCCCGCATAATATCGGGCATCGAGCGGTTTTTTTGTTCGATATCGAAACAAATAGCGCATGCTTGTTACGCAAGCGCCCCTGGGGCTTCGCCGAGCACGGTACCGAGGAGTTCGCGCAGGACGTCCTTGGGCTCATCGCGCCAGTCGACGGTCCAGCAATCCGAGCGCTTAGCGCGTTCGGCGTCGAAACTTTGCCGGCGCCGTTGCTGGGTGGCGAAAAATTTCGCGAGATCGGCGCCGAAATGCATCAACGACTGGAGGATGTCGCTCCAGGTCGCACCATGGCAAAGCCCGGCGGTAACGCCGAGATCCAGGCAAATCTCGGCGATCGTGCGACCGACGGCCCGGCGGCGGACTTGCGATTCCAGTTCCTGCAAGGTTGGCATCGCGAAATGCACCGCAGCATCGGGATCGATTTTACGGGCTCGCTTCGAACGAACCCGGTCGGGAACGCCAAGTTTCAGATCCAATGCCTCGATCGCCGCAGGTTCCGCCCGCTCGGCTTGGCGCGCAGGCTCGATATCGCGATTTTGCGCAGCGCGGGCGAGCAAATACTTCTGCAACATCATCGCGCGGAGAATACCGCGCTGCACATGCGCGAGGATGCGCCCCACGTCGTGCGTGCCGAATCCGGCGGCCAAAATTGGAAAGCGCGGGTGGCCCGCTTGCGTGGGGATCGTGTCGTCGAGTTTACGACCGTAGCCGAGAAGGACGCGCACGACATCGAGAAGGAACGCGATGCACGGAAGGGTTGCCCGTTCCTTGGGGGGAGCGGGGGGCTTGAGAGCCTCGGTGGTTTGCGCCGTTGGGTGCATGGCGGAATTGATAACATTATTTGTTAGATTTTGTCAAGGGGGAGATCGCGGCGAGCCGAGACATTGCCCCGCACCACCGGCACTGCATCGACCGTGCCGCCTGGGATATTATTTTTCAAAATAATACCAACAAGCAAAGTCCTCGCTCTGAAATGGCAAACCTCCATTATGCGTTGCCAAACCTGGGGCAGACAATTTTGGGC
>JBAXFK010000093.1:0-14836 GCA_037139955.1 Rhodospirillales bacterium | reverse complement strand
ATTCGGTCGTCGCCAGTCGCAGGGTGAAACCGAAGCGCACCGCTGCCTCGATCCATGAACGCGCGACGTTGTTGCCATCGCCGCACCACGCGACCACTTGGCCTGCGATGGGGCCGCGATGCTCCTCGAACGTCATCACATCGGCCATTAACTGGCACGGGTGAGAAGCCTCGGTCAGGCCATTGATCACCGGCACGGTAGCGAATTCCGCCAGATCGACCAATTTTGAGTGGCTGTCGGTGCGCAGCATAATGGCATCGACGTACCGCGACAGCACTTTGGCGGTGTCGGCGACCGATTCGCCCCGACCCAACTGCATGTCCTTGCCGTTGAGGTTAATCACGTCGCCCCCAAGCTGGCGCATCCCGACTTCGAACGACACACGGGTGCGGGTCGATGGTTTCTCGAAGATCAGTGCCAGCGTCTTGCCGGCCAAAGGGCGGGACGACAGGCGCCCGGCGCCTTTGAAGCCGGTGGAGATATCGAGCATATGCCGCAACGTCGCAGCGTCGAAATCCTTCAGGTCCAGAAAATGGCGCGGGCCAGCCTCCCTTTCAGGAGACTGGCCCTTGGACGATTTTACCCGGCGGAGACTCGAACTCACGGCTTACCCGCCTCGGCCGCAACCTTACCGGCGGCGCGGCGCAGCATGGCGACGGCCTGATCGATATCGGAATCCGTGACAACCAACGGCGGCGCGAGCCGCAGCACGTTGTCGCCGGCGGTAATGGTCATCAATCCCTCGGCAGTGCAGGCGGCCTGCATGACGCCTGGGGCGCTCACGCATTTCAGGCCCTGCAAAAGGCCCATGCCACGGGCATCCACGAACACGGTCGGGAATTCCTTGGCGATGGCATCGGTAGCGGCGCGCAGTTTGCGGCCTTTGCGTTCCACGTCCTCGATAAAGCCGGGGGCCATAATCACGTCCATGACCGCATTGCCGGCGGTGCAAGCCAGGGGATTGCCGCCATAGGTGGTACCATGGGTGCCGGGAACCAGCGCTTTGGCAAATTTTTCCTTGGCAAGCACGGCGCCGAGAGGGAACCCGCCCCCGATGCCTTTGGCCGAGGACATGACATCCGGCGTAATCCCGGCCCATTCGTGGGCGAACAGCTTGCCCGTACGGCCCATGCCGGTCTGCACCTCGTCCATACCGAGGATCAGGCCGTACTCGTCGCACACGGCGCGCAGGTCGCGCAGGAACTGCATGTCGGCCGGACGCACCCCGCCTTCGCCCTGCACCGGCTCGACAATGATGCCGCAAGTGTTCGGACCGATGGCGTCGCGCACCGCGTTCATGTTGTTGAACGGCACGTGGTCGAAGCCCTCGACGACCGGGCCGAAGCCATGCAGATAGTGCTCGTTACCCGTCGCGGCCAAAGTCGCCAGAGTACGACCGTGGAACGCGCCTTCGAAGCAGATGAAACGATACCGTTCTTCTTTGCCGGAATCGAACATCGCGCGGCGCATCATCTTGATCATGCCCTCGTTCGCTTCGGCGCCCGAGTTGCAGAAAAACACGCTGTCGGCGAACGAGTTATCGACCAATCGCTGCGCCAATTTCTCGGCCTGCGGGATGCGATACAGGTTCGACACATGCATCACCTTGGCGGCCTGTTCGGCAATCGCCTTGGCCAGATGCGGGTGGCCGTGGCCGATGGAGGCCGTGGCGATGCCGGACCCGAAATCGAGGAATCGTCGGCCATCCGTCGTCCACAACCAGGCACCTTCCCCATGCTCGAAAGCAAGGTCGGCTCGGGCGTAGTTCGGCAACAGCGCGGAAATCATCTTGGGTTCGGCCTTTATGGTTCTTTCCCAATGGATCACCCGCCCGCGACCCTTTCGGGGCAGGACCAACAGGAAAGATGGATCATTGGCCAGGGAAAGGGCCAGTGTCAAACATCGGTGTCGAACGCCGGTTTCAAACCCGCGCCCCGTCCTTTATAGTAGGAGCCCTACTTCGATGAAAGATGATCGCCAGTGGCCGGTTTTCTAGGTTTGGGCCGGCGCGCGCGGCAAGAGCGGATTGGTTTCGCCGTCTATACCGCCGCCGTCGGCGCCGCTCGCGACCCCTATCTTTTCACCGCTGTCGGCGTGCCGGACACGCTGGACGGGCGGTTCGACATCATCGGTGCCTATGCCTTCCTGGCGATCCAACGCCTGAAGCGAGAGCCCGAACCCGGCCCGGCTTTGGCCCAGGCCGTATTCGATGCCATGTTCAGCGACATGGACATCAACTTGCGCGAACTCGGTGTCAGCGACATGTCGATCGGCAAACGAGTGCGCGCTATGTGGGAAGCGTTCCACGGCCGCGCGCTGGCCTATGCCGAAGCGATGGAAGCCGGCGACATCCCAGCGCTGGAAGCCGCGCTAGCACGCAATATCTGGCGCGGCGCATCGCCCCCATCGGAAGGCGCTGCCGCTGCGCTGACCCGGGCGATCCTTGCACAGGAAGCGTGCCTAACCGCGCAAACAATGGACCGCCTTAGCCAAGGCGAAATCCGCTTTCTACCAGCGCAGGAGGCGTGCCAATGACCGTCGAACTCCACCGCCCCCTCGCACTCGGCCAAATTCCAGCGCTGGGCGCCCATATCCTGGTAGAAGCCACCCCGTCCGAATGCTCGGCGCTCGCGCTGCGCATGGGACTGCCGGAAGTGCTGGAACTGCGCTGCCGTTTCGATCTGATGCGAGAGACGAACACCATCGTCAGGGCCACCGGGCTGCTGAGCGCACGCGTCGTGCAAACCTGCATCGTGTCGCTGGAAGATTTCGAAGCCACGGTCCAAGAGGAATTCACCGCGCGGTTTGTGCCGTCCGGCACCGAAAACGACGATCCCGATCCGGAATCCGAGGACGAAATCCCCTACGAACACGGGGTTTTGGGCCTGGGAGAGGCTGCTGCCGAGCAGCTCGGGTTGGCGCTGGATCCTTACCCGAGGAAGGACGGCGCCGCACTGCCTGACATAGCCGAGGAAGACGAACCGCATCCTTTCGCTGCCCTCGATCGGCTACGCCGCCCGCATTAGTCCCGATCGGTTGCGCCCGGGAGCCCGATATCGAGGGCCATAACGTGCCGCAATCGAAATACCGCGATTTTTACCGTCGATATCGATCGCCGGCATTCAGAATCGGAAATCGTATCGTCCCGTTGCGCATGCCGGTCTTTTATGACTGCCGATGGGTGCAGACACCGGCGTGTAACTAAATCGAAACACCAGTGCTGACTTACGGAAAATATCTCTAGGCAAAAGATAAAAGCTGCGATTGGCACGCCTCGTTTTTTCGATTCGCCCGGTAAACACGACGCAATATCCATCGGCCGTGTCGAATCGGGCAGCGTCCGCACCTTGCCCCCGGCCCTACCTGCCAGTATGACCCAAGCCATTATTCAGGAGGCAACGTGGACATCGAGAGCCTGATCGAGAACGTGCTCAACGCGCTTACTGCGGGGGTCACGATCGGTTGTATTTACGGACTGATGTGCATCGGCCTCGGGCTGATCTTCGGCATCATGAAGGTCGTCAACTTCGCACAAGGCGAGCTTCTTATGCTCGGCATGTTCGCAAGTCTGTATTTGGTCACAGGCGGCGGCATCCTCGCGTTCCTCGGGCCGAATGTGGGACCGTTCGTCGGCGCCATATTGGCCGGTCCGATCGTGTTCGCGGTCGGCGCCCTGATCCATAAATTCCTAATATCGCGCGTGTCTGGGCTGAAAACCGCCGGGTCGATCGACGATGGGCATTTTGGGCAGTTGATCGTCACGCTCGGCATCAGCCTGATCCTCCAAAACGGCGGCATGATCGTATTCGGCTCGACGCCGTTCACCGTGCGTACCCCGTTGTCGTCAAGCGCGATCGAAGTCGCGGTCGGCTACGGCGATGCCACCGTGTTCCTGAACAAGGCGAAATTGATCGCCTGCGCGATCGCGATCGCATCGGCGTTGGCGCTGTATATGGTCATGGAATTTACCCGTATCGGTAAGGCACTCCGAGCGGCGGCGGATAATCCGACGGCGGCGACATATATGGGCATCGATGTGGATAAATATTACCGCATGGCGTTCGGCATGGGCTGCGGTATTACCGCGATCGCCGGAGGGCTAATGGCCACGTATTTGTCCTTCGGGCCCTTCGTGGGATTCGATTATGTCATCATCATGTATTCGGGCGTCGTGCTCGGCGGCATCGGATCGATCATGGGCGCCTTCTGGGGCGGGCTAACGGTGGGTTTCGTACAACAATTTTCCGCGCTGCTGCTGCCGCCGCAGTTGCAGAACGCGATGATCTTCATCGTCTTCCTGCTGATCGTGCTGCTGCGTCCCCAAGGCCTATTCGGCCGTTCGGCGGAGCGCGCGTGATATGAGAAACGGCACCGCGGAAAAACTCCGGCGCGACCTGACCATTTTGGTCGTCCTGTCGGCGGTCTACGCAACCGGCTCCTGGTTCGTAACCAATAGCTATTACCAATTGATCCTGACTCTGGTCCCGATCTGGGCAGCGTTCGGCGTGTCCTGGAACATCCTGTCCGGCTACGGCGGTCAGCTGAGCTTCGGTCACGCCAGCTTCTTCGGCATCGGCGGCTACACGATGACGCTGGCGCTGGTTTACTGGAATCTAACGCCCTGGCTGGGGATTCCCCTCGGCATGATAGTCGGCGGCGTCGCGGCGGTGGTGATCGGCATGCCGACCTTCCGCCTGCGCGGCCACTACTTCGCGCTGTCGATGCTCGCCTATCCCTTGGCGATCCTTTATTTCCTGCAATATTTCGGCTTCCAGGAAATGTCCCTGCCGATGCACCGGGAAAATCCCGGCGCATACTTGGAATTTGCCGATCCTCGTTACTACACCCTGGTCGCGGTCGGGCTGCTCGCGATGGCGGTGCTGACTTGTATTTTCGTGGAAAATTCCCGCTTCGGGCTGGCCTTGCTAGCGGTTCGGCAGAACGAACTGGCGGCCGAGGCAGCCGGCATCGACTCCAAGACCTGGAAAATGCGGGCGCTGGTCGTGTCCGGCATGCTCGCGGCAGCAGCAGGCGGCTTGTATGCCTGCGTGCAATTGGTCGTCACCCCGGACTCGGTCTTCGGCATGCTGGTGTCGGCACAACCGGTGGTACTGACATTGTTCGGCGGCGTTGCCTCGCTATGGGGTCCTGTGATCGGTGCGGCGTTCTTGGTGCCGTTGTCCAAGGGCCTCGATGCGACGGTAGGAAGCTACTTGCCGGGCATCCAGGGCGTGGTTTATGGCGCTGCGGTGATCGCGATCATCCTCGTGGCACCGGATGGGCTTTATTGGACGCTACGAGACAAGTTCAACAAACGCCCAACGCCGAAACCCATTCCTGTCGCGTCGAAACCCGACCATCTGGTCAAGTCCAGCGCAACCGCTGGCAAGACCTTGATGAAGGTCGAGGGCTTGTCGAAGAATTTCGGCGGTCTACGCGCCGTCAGCGATGTCAGCTTCGAAATCGCCGAGGGCGAGATCCTCGGCATTATCGGACCCAATGGCGCCGGCAAAACCACGTTGTTCAACCTGCTGAACGGCGTGCTGCCGCCATCTTCGGGCACCGCGACGCTGGGCGGTGTGTCGATGATCGGCAAAAAAGTGCATCAGGTCTGCCATATGGGCGTCGGCCGCACCTTCCAGGTGGTCCGCAGCTTTCCGCGTTTGCCGTTGATCGATAATGTCATGGTTGGCGCGTACGGAGCGGGCGTGACCGACCAGGAAGCCGCCGACGCGGCGATCCATGCGCTGCACCGGACGGGCCTCGCGGACCTTGCGGGCGTGGAAGCCGGCAATCTGACCAACAAGCAGCTTCGACTGATGGAACTGGCGCGCGCGCTGGCCGGCCGGCCGCGCTTGCTGCTGTTGGACGAAACATTGGCCGGTCTCGGACGGGAGGAATGCGACGACATCCTCGACGTGCTCAAGCGCCTGCGGGACGAGGGCATGACGATCGGCATCATCGAGCACACGATGCACGCCATGCTACGCATCGCCGACCGGTTCGTGGTGCTGGATCACGGCGCGGTTTTGGCCTCGGGCCCACCGCGCGAGGTCGTCGAAAACCGAACGGTCATCGAAGCCTATCTCGGCAAGAAATTCCTGGCGGCGCAAAAAAATGCTTGAGATCGCGAATCTTTCCGTATCCTACGGTGGTCTGCGGGCGCTGACGGATGTTTCTCTCAGCGTGGCCGAGGGCCAGTTCGTCACCGTTGTTGGGCCGAATGGCGCCGGCAAGACGACATTGTTCAAAACCATCTCGGGCGTGGTGAAGCCCGCGTCCGGCAAAATCGCCTTCATGGGCCAAGACCTTGCTACCATGCCGGCGTCGCAACGGGCTCACTTGGGCATCGCCCATGTGCCCGAGGGGCGGCAGGTGTTCAAAACCCTGACGGTGCGCGAAAATCTGGAGATGGGTGCCTATCCCGAGGCCGGCCGCGCCAAATGGTCGCATACTATCGATCGCATCCACACCTTGTTCCCAATCCTCGCGGAACGGGCGTTGCAACTCGCCGGCACGCTATCGGGCGGGGAGCAGCAGATGGTCGCCATCGGCCGCGGCTTGGCCTGCGCACCGCGGCTGCTGATGCTGGACGAGCCGTCGATGGGCCTCGCGCCCGCCGTGACCGACACGATTTTCGAGCGCATTCAGCAAATCCACAAAGAAGACGGCGTCACCATCTTGCTGGTCGAACAGCGCGTTGCCGAGGCGCTGGAATTGTCCGACCACGGCTATGTGCTGGAAACCGGCCGCATGGTGCTGGACGGACCATACGAGACGCTGCTCGCCGACGACCGCGTGCGGAAGTCCTATTTGGGGCTGACATAACCTTGCCATCCCCTCCCCTCTCCCTCCAAGGGAGGGGGAATGCTACTTCAACCTCCACCAACAGGGAGAACTCGCCATGACCCAACTCACACGCCGCACCGCGCTCGCGGGCGCCACCGTCCTCGCCGGGACACGCTTCGCCCGCGCACAGGCAAAGCCCGACGTGAAAATCGCTATGCTCGTACCGCTATCCGGCCCCTGGGCACGCTCCGGCCTGCTGGAACAGATGGGTGCCCGTATGGCGATCGAAGACATCAACAACGCCGGCGGCATCAAGTCGCTGGGCGGCGCGAAGATGAAGCTGTTGGAATTCGACGCGGGCGAGTCGGCCGAAAAGGCCAAGGACGCGGCGCAGCGCATGGTCGCGCAGGAACCCGACCTGTCCGGCGGTTTCGGCTGCTGGCTATCGACCTTCACCCTCGCCGCGACGGAAGTGACCGAACGTGCCGAGCTGCCGTGGATGACATTGTCCTATTCGGACTTGATCACCAATCGCGGCTTCAAATACGTGTTCCAGTGCTCGCCGACCGCCGACGCGCAAGCCAAGGATCTCGTGCCCATCATCATGGACATGGCGGAAAAAGCCGGTGCCAAGCGCCCCACGAAGGTCGCGTTGGTCGGCGACAATTCCGCATCGTCGGTCAGCTTCTATAAGGCGATCCACGAAATCGTCATTCCGCAGCAGAAGCTAACGCTGGTAGCCGACGAAATCTTCTCCCCGCCGCTCGCCGACGCCACCTCGATCGTGCAGAAGCTGCGCACGGGCAAGCCCGATTTCGTGCTGATGCAGTCCACCAATGCCGGCGACGACAAGATTCTGGTCGATAAATTCGCCGAGTTCGGACTGACCTCGCAGAAGATGGCGATGGTCGGCGGCGGCGGTCACTGGTGCCAACCGGAACTGACCAAGTTGACCACGAAGGAGCATCTGGAAGGCGTGATCGTCGGTCTAGCCAACTGGCCCGGCAAGGCGATGGCCGACATCACCAAGCGCTTCATCGAACGCACCAAGGAACCTTGGTTCGGCCATGACTCGCTGTTCGGCTACACCCATGTCATGACCTATGCTGCCGCGCTGGAGCACGCCGGCTCGGCCGACAAGAACAAGGTCATGCAGTCGTTGCACACGATGGACATCACAGGCGGGGCAGCGCGCTTCTTCCCGGATGGGCGCATCAAATTCGACGAGAAAGGCCGCCGCGTCGGCGCTAAGCTGTGCGTCGTGCAGTGGCGTAACGGCGAACCGGTGCCGGTATTCCCCGAAGCCGTCGCCACCCACCAAGCGGTGTGGCCCCGCGCATCCTGATCGGAGGCCGTTATGACCCCATACGAAATCTATGCCGTCAGATACGCCCATAACCCGGCGGCGCGGCGGTCCACCAACTTCATAGGCGGCGATGCGCACGACGCCCCCATGCCGTTGGATTATTTCGTATGGGCCATCAAGCAGGGATCCAAGACCATCGTCCTGGATACCGGCTTCGATGAGGCGATGGGGCGCAAGCGGGGGCGGCAATTCCTGCGCTCCCCCGCCGTCGGCCTAAAAGCCATCGGGGTGGAGCCGGATGCGGTCGAAAACGTCATCCTGTCCCACATGCATTACGATCACTGCGGCAATTACGACATGTTCCCGCGTGCGAAATACCACCTCCAAGACAAGGAGATGGAATATTGCACCGGGCGCTGCATTTGCCAGCCAGGGCTGCGCGGCCCGTTCGAGGAAGACGATGTGGTCAACATCGTCCGCAAGCTTTACGCCGGGCGTGTCGCTTTCCACGATGGCGTGGACGAGATCGCCGAGGGGGTGACCGTCCACCATGTCGGCGGCCACAGCAAGGGCTTGCAGGTCGTGCGGGTCTGGACCCAGCGCGGTTGGATGGTTCTAGCAGCAGACGCCAGTCATTTTTATGCCAATATGGAAGAAGGCCGAGCCTTCCCAATAATCCATAATCACGAAGACACGCTGAACGGGTATGAGACTATGCGTAAGCTGGTCAGCCAGAAGAACGGCATTATCCCAGGTCACGATCCCCTGGTGCTCGACCGATATCCCGCTGCGGCCCCAGGGCTAGAGGGAATCGCTGTCCGATTGGATGTCGAGCCGAAGGTCTAGGCCTCGTTCATGCCTCAGGAAGCCGCCCGCTTCCTCGCCGCACAAGACCATCCGGTCCGCATGGTTATTTTCGACTGCGATGGCGTGCTGATCGACAGCGAAGGCCTGACCGACCGCGTCGTCGCGGCCTCGCTTTCAGAGTTGGGCTGGAACATAACGCCCGATGAATGCCATCGTCGGTTCCTAGGCACTTCTTTCTACGACATGGTGCCGCTTATCGAGACCGCGATCGGAAACAGCCTGGCAGCAGACTGGGTAGATCGGCTGGTCGATCGTCTGATCGCGGTCTTCGCGCGAGAGGTGGAACCGATCCCCGGCGCACGGGATGCTCTGGAAGGAGTCACCGCCTTGGGGCTGCCGTGGCGGATCGCGTCCAACTCGTCGTTCAAAGAAATGGACGCCAAATTCTCCCGTGCTGGCTGGACCGATCTCGTGCGCGGACGACTGCACAGCGGGGTGGAAATCATCGCCCGGGGCGGCCGCAGCAAGCCCGCACCCGACATATTCCTGGAAGCCGCCGCCGCCGAGGGGATCGATCCCGCCCACTGCCTCGTCATCGAGGACTCGGCCACCGGCGCCCGCGCAGCTCGGGCTGCTGGCATGGCATGCCTCGGCTATAGTCCCGACAACGCGAGTGACGCATTGCGCGCAGCCGGTGCGATCCCGTTCCGGCCGATGCACGCCCTCCCCGCACTGTTAAGGGCCACACGATGACAATTCCGTTCCTGGCCGCGCTGTATCCCTGGACCAAAGCATGCCACGTCGTGTCCATGGTCGCCTGGATGGCCGGCATGTTCTACTTGCCGCGCTTATTCGTCTATCACTGCGATATGCAACGCGGCTCGGCCGAAAGCGAGCGTTTCAAGGTGATGGAGCATCGGCTGCTCAAGCAGATTATCAACCCGGCGATGATCGCCACCTGGGTATTCGGCACGATGCTGGTACTCACGCCAGGGATTATCGATTGGTCGGAACCGTGGTGGTGGGTCAAACTTTCGGCCGTGCTAGCGATGTCGGGGTTTCACGGCGCGATGTCAAAGTGGAAGCGCCTGTTCATGGAAGATCGCAACACCAAACAGCATCGATTCTATCGTATCGCCAATGAAATACCGACAGTGTTGTTGGTTATGATCGTAGTCATGGTTATCGTCAGGCCGTAATCTCCATCGGTGGAGATAACGAGTGCGTGACTGGCCAAAAAAAGCACCGCTACCGATGTCGGTCGGCACTTGCCAACTCAAATGAAATTCGTCTAAATATTACTCATAGATGCGAGCATTGGGCGATTGACGCCGTAACGATACAACCGCAACGGAGCGACTGGACATTGCCCGACGAAGAAGTCGCCAATCCGATTGTTTTGGTCGTCGAAGACAACCTCACCCTCGCCGATGAATTGGCCATCTCACTGCGCCACCATGGAATGCAACCGATCGTCGTCGCCGACTGGGACGGTGCGCTCGAACGGGTTTCCGCCGGCGGCCTGGATATTATCGTCCTCGATCAACGCCTTGGGTCGGTCGACGCACTGCTCGGCCTACCGCGTCTGCGGGTCCTGACGCAGGTGCCGATCCTGGTGCTCACCGCGAATCAGGTAGAGGCCGATCGCATATTGGCTCTCGAAATTGGGGCCGACGATTTTTTGCTCAAACCTATTTCGGGGCGGGAACTGGTTGCTCGGGTACGCGCCCATTTGCGCCGATCCCCAGGCCGTGGGCCGGCCGGTTCGCCCGAGCGGCGCTGGCGGTTCTCGCTATCGGATCGGCGGGTGATCCGTCCCGATGGGGAAACGCTGGTGCTGACATCGGCGGAGTTCGACTTGCTGGCGCAATTGATCGCAACGCCCAATCAGCCGATCGACCGCGATACGCTGACACGACGGGTGCTCGGCCGGCCCTGGCGGTCGGAGGAACGAGCAATCGATAACCTCGTGCTCCATCTGCGGCAGAAACTGGGGGCCGGTGGGGAACGGACGATCGTGACGATCCGCAATCAGGGCTATGCGTTTACCGCGTTCCCGCCGCCTTGACGCCACGCATGGGCGCGGCTCAACGCTTGGTTCAATGCGGCACGCAACTCGCTCCCTAAAAAAGGTTTCCGCAAGAACGCGAAAACACCGGCATCGCGGGCAATTGCCTCGTCCACCATTGTCCCATGCCCGCTAATCAGGATGACCTCGACACGGCAGGCGGCGGTCGTCGCCGCCACGATCCGTTGTGCCAGAGCTTGGCCATCCAGACCGGGCATACGAATGTCGCACACCACCGCGCCGATGTCGTCGTGTTCTGCCAGTAAGGTCCAGGCTTCGTCGCCGGATGTCGCGACCAGCACATCGAAGCCACGCCGACGCAACCCCTGGGCGATTTCCGCGACAACCCCGGCCTCGTCGTCGGCAATCAAGACCTTAAGGCTCAGCGGCCCTTTCACCTCCGGCTTGAAATCTGGTCCGGCTGACGACACAACCATCGAGATACCCGCATCCTAACCAAGACCGATCTGCTACAGGCTATTTTCGACCGGTTCAACGGCGCGCTTTGGGGCCTGCCGCGCACCGATAACGCCGGATCGGACGGGAGACCTTTTTTATGCCGTTCAGGACGACGAAGCGTTGGCCGGTTCTGCTAAGATCGGGCACCAGGAAATTCACGGCATTCGGCATAGCACTGACAGCGGTGTTCCTAATCGCGACCTGGGCAACACTCAATCGCGAACGCATGGAGGCGGAGACGCAGGCTGTCGTCAATTCCGTCAATTTAACCCGAGCGGCCGAGGAGCATGTGGTCGCGACCGTACGGTCCATCGATCAGATTTTACGGAATATTGCCCGCGACTACCGACGCGACCCGGAGCAATTCGATTTCCAATACTGGTTGCGCAACAGCGCCATGATGCTCGAACCCACCGAAACAGGGTTGGGTATCGCAGACGAAAAAGGCGTCGTAATCCTGAACAATCTCGGAAATACGGGCTACTCCGCAGCGGACCGCGAACATTTCATTGCCCATAGAGACCGAACAATCGAAGGCTTATTTATCAGTAAACCGTTGATCGCACGCGCATCGCGACGCTCGACGATCCAATTCACACGCAGATTGGAACGACCCGATGGTAGTTTTGCCGGCGTTGTCGCGTTCGGCTTGGACACAGATTATTTTGCCAGCTTCTACAAATCGATATTAGTTGGTAACCAAGGCGCGATAGCCCTCATTGGGACCGACGGAATCATTCGCGGGCGCTTAGTGGGCAACGACAGTTCCGTGGGGCAGTCGCTACGATCCACCGAGTTGTTTCAACGGTTGGAATTGCAATCGTACGGCACAAATCAAGTTACATATACCACCGACAATATCGAACGCATTGTCAGTTACCGGCGCCTTCAATCCTATCCCCTGATCGTCGCGGTCGGATTCTCGGTCGACGAAGTGCTGGGGCCTTACAAGACATTCCGCAACGAAGTGTTGTTGGGTGCGGTAGCGGTGAGTGGACTGGCTCTCATGATCGGCATCCTGCTCATTGCGGAAATCGGCCGTCGGCAAGATAGCGAGCGATTATTGAAAACCGTGGTGGATGCCGCGCCGGCCACCATTCAGTTGAAGGGCACCGACCTACGCGTTCGTTGGACCAATCGCGCCTACATGGATTTTTTCGGCCCAAAAGCCAGTAGTCCGGTCGGCCGGCGTATCAGCGAGATAAGCGGCGAAGTGCCACTCGCGCTAGCGGCCGAGGCCGCCGACCGAGAAGTACTGCGCACACGTCGCACGGTCGCTGAAATCGCGCAATATTTCCCAGCCACGGCATATCGTTCCGATCGATACATGATGATCACTAAAACACCGATTTTCGAACCACGCGGCAATCTCGAGGGCATTCTGACCATTGGCACCGACATTACCGACCTGCGCCACGCCGAGCAGGAAGCGGCTGCAGCGCGGGAAGCCGAACGCGCTGCCGAAGCCGCCCGAGCCGAGGTGGGACGTTTGCTATCGGGCATGCCGACGGCGGTGTATCGTGGAACGATCGCTGCGAATGGCACCATGTCTATCGCCTTCGTCAGCGAGAATGTCGCGACGATTACCGAACGCCCCGCCACCGAAATCTCGGGAACGCTCGGCTGGTACGAATATCTGGGTCCGGATGCCAAACGGGACATCGCGGCATTTTTCGCCCGTCTGCGATCCAACGGCGAATCGCAAATCGAATACCGCCTCCCCGGAGCGAAAGGCGTGTGGATCCGCGACCGCGCCAGGGTCGTCGCCCGGCGTCTCGGCACGATCGAAGTCATTGGCAATTGGACCGATATTTCGCGGGAACAAGCCATCGAACGTCAGGCACTGGCAAACGCCAAACTCGCGACATTGGGGGAACTGGCGACCGGATTGGCACACGAGTTGAACCAACCGATCGCGGTCATGTCGCTGGCCGCCGAAAACGCGGACGATGCGCTATCCGACGGGCCGGGCGGTATTCCCGATGCCCGCGTTCGGCTGGCGCGCATCGTCGACCAAGCGCAAAGGGCGAAAAATATCGTATCGTACCTCCGCATATTCGGTCGCTCGGACAGCGGCCCAATGGTGCCGATCCGGCTCGGGGCGGCGATCGACGGCGCGTTGGCATTGGTCGGTAACCATTTGCGTAACGATGGCATCGCCGTGGAGATCGAATTGCCGTCCGACTTCCCCCCCGTCATGGGTCGGCTCGTACCGATTGAAAGCGTGCTGGTTAACCTGTGCATGAACGCGCGCGATGCCATGCGCGACCAACCTCCGCATCGCCGTCTGCTTCGGATCGAGGCCGCCGTAGTATCGCAAAGTCACGCCGAGTTAAGGGTGGTCGATAGCGGCGGCGGCATTCCGGCCAACGTGATGCCGCGCCTGTTCGAACCGTTTTTCACCACCAAATCGCCAGGCGAAGGCACCGGCCTGGGCCTGTCGATCAGTCATGGTATGATGCAATCGATGGATGGCGGTCTGTCGGTGACTAACACCGAAAGCGGGGCCTGCTTCGTACTGACCATGCGCCTTGCCATCGTCGACGCAGCGGCTGACTCATCGCAAGACGACGCCTCCATCGTGGCAAGGCTCGACCCGGCCATATCCGGAAACTGACACGGTCGAAAAAACCTTCTGTGTTCCTTCGCTCGATTATCTTGGGCATAAAAACCGAACGGCACTGCTAAGCGCCGCGTTGTTTTTTTTAATAACAAACACGGATGGCATTGTCAAATGCTTTTCGTGTCCGCGCGCATTTCGGACCGCGCAAAGCGGTTCGCTACGACAGCCGGTTTACGGCCGGACCACGCGGAAAAACCCCATGGCGTCCACGGACGCCTGCCATCCCGGTGGAATAACAACGGTCGAGTCCAAAGCCTCGACAATGGCGGGACCGCGCAGCTCGGTATCGGGGCCAAGTCCCTCCCGCCAATGTACGGGGGTTTCGACGAAGCCGGTCGATGCGAACCAGACGCTACGGGTGCGAACTTTTGCCAACGCCGGATTGCCCGGGCGGGACAGGCGCAAATCCTCCCGTCGGCCGACCGCGGTCAGGCGCAGCGTCACCAACTGCACCGCTTCCGCGCGGTTGGCATGACCGTAGGTCTGTTCGTGCCGGTCGTGGAACTCCCGCGCCAAATCGTCGAGCACGGCGCGCGCAATCGGGCCGTCGCCAACGGGCACAGTCAATTCGTAGGCCTGCCGCCGATAGCGAACATCGGCCATCCGCACCAACGCACGCCGCTCGGCTGGCACATGGGCGGCGTCGAGCATCGCCGCCCCCGCAGCTTCCATCGACGCGAAAACCGCGGCAACCCGCTCGGCCGCGACCGAACCGAGATCGGCATAAAGCGTACGGGCGTAATCGCGCTTGAGGTCGGTGGCGACCAAGCCCAAGGCCGAGAAT
>JBAXFK010000092.1:0-15194 GCA_037139955.1 Rhodospirillales bacterium | reverse complement strand
GCCCTCGTGCTCCATCACATCGGCGATCACGACTTTGGCGCCCTCGCGCGCGAACATACGGGCGGTCGCGGCCCCCATGCCGGATGCGGCGCCGGAGATAATGGCGACTTTGCCTTCGAGCCTCATGACGTTTCCCTTCGTCGGTTTTATTGTCCGCAACGCTGCCATAACAGGCGGCGGGGGGGAAGCGCGGCATCGGCGAATGACAAATCGATGTCGGGGCGCTATGGCCAGGGCGCAACCGAAAGGAAGGACAAAACAGGTGTTTCGCTGGTTCCGCCTGCTGATGCCGCGCGAAGAGAAATTCTTCGACATGTTCGCCCGCCACGCCGACGCCGTCGTTCGCGGGGCCGAGGAACTCCGCGGCATGTTGAATGGTGGCGACGCTGTCCGACACCATTACCCCGCCGTCCTGAAAGCCGAGGACGATGCCGACATCGTCACGCGGGAGGTTGTGCAAGCCGTCCGCCGCACCTTCGTCACGCCCTTCGATCGCGGCGACATACAGACCCTGATCGGCTGCATGGACGATACCGTCGATCAGATGAAAAAAACGGCCAAGACTATCGTCTTATTCGAGGTCACCGCGTTCGACCCAGATTTCCAACGCATGGGCGACGTCATCCTCCGCTGTTCGGAATTGTTGCGTCAGGCCGTGCCGTTGCTGGCGCGGATGAACCAGAACGCCCCGCGCATCAACGAAATCTGCGAGCAAATCCGTCAAGCGGAGGGCGAGGCCGACGACCTGCACGAAGCCGGCGTCACCGGCCTATTCCGCCGCCACCAAGGCGGCGAGGCCCTGCAATTCATCGCCGCCCGCGAAATCCTGGACCTACTGGAACGCACGGTGGACCAATTCGACGACGCGGCGAAACAGATCGAGAGCATCGTCATCGAGCATGTCTGACGTCGCCCTCGCTCTACCGCTGCTCTACGGCTTGATCGCCGTCGCGCTGCTGTTCGATTTCCTGAACGGGCTGCACGACGCGGCCAATTCCATCGCAACTATCGTTTCGACGCGCGTCTTGCGACCGCAATTCGCGGTGATCTGGGCGGCGTTCTTCAACTTCATCGCCTTTGCCTTCTTCGGCCTGCATGTAGCGCAAACCATCGGCACCGGCATCGTCGATACCAAGATCATGGACCCCACCGTCATCTTCGGCGCGTTAAGCGGGGCGATCGCCTGGAACGTCATTACCTGGGGCCTCGGCATCCCTTCGTCCAGCTCGCACGCTTTGGTCGGCGGCATCGTGGGGGCCGGCACCGCCAAGGCCGGCTTCGGCGCCATCGTCTGGTCCGGCCTCGGCAAAACACTATTCGCTATCGTGCTCTCGCCCTTGGTCGGCATGGTACTGGCGCTGGTTTTGGTGCTGATCGTCTCTTGGACGTGCGCCCGCATGACCCCGTTCAAGGTCGATAGCAGCTTTCGCTGGCTTCAGTTCGTGTCGGCGTCGTTCTACTCCCTTGGGCACGGCGGTAACGACGCGCAAAAGACGATGGGGATCGTGACCGTGCTGCTCTACTCCCAGGGTATCCTGACCGGCGCGTTCCATGTGCCGTTCTGGGTGGTCCTAAGCTGTCAGGCCGCCATGGGTCTGGGGACCTTGTTCGGCGGCTGGCGCATCGTCCACACGCTAGGCTCGAAGATCACCCGCCTCGCCCCGGTCCAGGGCTTTTGCGCCGAGACTGGGGGCGCGATCACATTGTTCCTCGCGACCTATCTCGGCGTGCCGGTATCCACCACGCATACGATTACCGGCGCCATTGTCGGCGTCGGCGCCGCGCGGCGGACATCGGCTGTGCGGTGGGGCGTTGCCAGCAACATCGTCGTCGCCTGGGTGGTGACCATTCCCGCCTCCGCCGCGATCGCCGCCGCGACCTATCATCTAACCCGACTGTTCGCCTGAATGATCGGCTTCGCTGCACTCACCCACCCGGTCCCCGAGCGGTGGCGGGTGTTGGTGGGCATTGGGCTGATGTGTCTGGCGGGAACGATGTTCCCGTTCATGAACGCCGCCGCCAAGGTCTTGGGTCGGGATTACAGCACCTTGGAGGTCTCCTGGGCGCGCTTCTTCGGTCACGTCGTGTTCACCGCGATGGCCTTTCTGCCGTCGGCCGGCGTGCGCATGTTCATCACCCGCCAGCCGAAGATCCAGTTGGCGCGCTCGATGATCCAATGCCTGTCGAATTGTTTCTTCGTCGCCGCCATCGTCGCCATCCCCCTAGCCGACGCCGCCGCCATTGGCATGCTCGGCCCCCTGATCGTGGCACTCATGGCTTGGCCGATGTTGGGGGAGCGGACGTCGGTCCCCCACGGCCTCGCGATCCTCATGGGGTTCGCCGGGGTGCTAATCGTGATCCGACCGGGCAGCACGGTGTTCCAACCGTCGTCCCTGCTACTGATCGGCAGCGCGACCTGCTACGCGATGTACCAAATCCTGACCCGCATGGGCGCCAATATCGACCCCCCGGGCACTACGACGTTCTATAGTTCCGCATTCGGGGCCGTTGCGATGCTTGTCGTGCTGCCCTTCGTGGGGAAATTCCCGGCCAGCTTCCTGGATTTCGGGCTGTTCTGCACACTCGGCATTTTGGGCGGTGCGGGTCATTACTGCGTGGTACGCGCCCTCTCCTACGCCCCAGCGAACATCATCGCGCCATTCCAATACTTTCAGTTGCTCGGTTCGGTCGGCGTGGGATTCCTGGTGTTCGGACAATTGCCCGATGCTATGACCTGGATCGGCGGCGGTGTGATCGTTTCGGCGGGGCTATGGCTGGGTTGGTCGCGCACGCGGCGTTAGGCGCGGCCATAGCGGCGCACCAGCAGCAAGCCGAGCAGGCCGATACCGAAGGAAACAAGTGCGCCCGGCTCCGGCGCGGCAGTCGGCAGCGCACCTGCATACACGACCAGGTCGATCCCATTGCCGCCGGTCCCGGTCACGTCGCCATTCGTACTCAAGGCCGAGAATGTCGTCTGGCTGCTGCTCTCCTGCAGACTGAAACGAACCGTGTAAAGCGCGCCGATCACGGTCGATATGACTTCCGAGATGGAGTCATAAGCCTGAACCGCGCCGTCGTAATAGCACTTCCCCCCATTGCCGCAGCCGCTGTTCACCACGCCCGAGAAGGTGGCGCCGAATATGTTCAAATAACTCCAGCCGGCCGGTGCGTTGCTGCCGATCGTGCCGGCCTCGAAACCGGGGTCGGTCGCAAGATTCGGCCCCCCATTTGTGCTGACCGACACATTGTCGAGCGACAGGAACGCGGGGTCGTCGCGAAACGCGAAGCTGAGATTGGTCGCCGTCGCGGTGGCAATAAAGGTAGTGCTGTAATTCACGTAGGAATGCGGAATGGCCGTTCCGTCGAGGTTGAGAATGATCGGCCCAACCGGCGGCGCGTTATTCAACGCCTGGCTCGCTGACGCCTGACCGGCCAGCAGCCCGAGCAACACAGAAGCAACGGCTAGAACGCGAATTTTCATAGGGCGTACTTTCACAGAAGGGCGCGAAGTCCATATCTGCGAGACCTATGAGCAAGTTGCGGGCCATGTAAGAAATCGTCGTAATTTCAATGAATTAAAGCCGTTTTATCGGCTACCGATGGCGTTAATATCGCATTTCGGGACATATCCGACCGAGCATTTTCGCAATTCGCAAGACCATTCCCATTTTGGGTTAGTGCGTAAGCTGGCTTGCCACCCCGAACCGGACGACGTGCGCACAACAAATTGCATGACAGTGTTGCTGTGGAGGAGCGATCGGGCGTGTCGAAACCGGCGTCGTTGGCGATACTTAGGGCTGGTGCATCTTCCCTGGCGTTCGCGTATCGGCGTCCCGTCCAGGGCTGACGCCCCTCATCGCAAGACCGCTATAGAACGAAGCACCGCGCGCCACTAAAGGTTGGCGCGCGGTGCCCAGAAGCGAGAAATACCGCTAACGACGGGACATGCCCGCCGGCATACTCGGATTGCCGTTAAGCAACCCGCTCCACGATCAGCTTCTTGATCTCGGCGATCGCTTTCGCCGGGTTCAACCCTTTCGGACAGCTATCGGTGCAGTTCATGATGGTATGGCAGCGGTAGAGCTTGAACGGATCCTCCAACGCGTCGAGCCGAGCACCGGTGGCTTCGTCGCGTGTGTCGGCAATCCAGCGATAGGCTTGCAGCAGCACCGCCGGGCCGAGATATCGATCTCCGTTCCACCAGTAGCTCGGGCAGCTCGTGGAACAACAGAAGCACAGAATGCACTCCCACAACCCATCGATCTGGGCACGCTCTTCCTTGCTTTGCAGGCGTTCGCCGTCTGGCGGGGCCGGGCTGTCAGCCTGCAACCAGGGCTCGACGGACCGATACTGGGCGTAAACCTGCGATAGATCGGGCACGAGGTCCTTAACCACAGGCATATGCGGCAGCGGGGAGATTTTGACCGCACCATTGCATTCTTCGATCGGCTTCAAGCACGCGAGCGTGTTGCCACCGTCGATGTTCATCGCGCACGACCCGCAGATACCCTCACGGCAGGACCGACGGAACGTCAGGGTCGGATCGATCTCATTCTTTATCTTGATCAACGCGTCGAGAACCATCGGGCCGCAGGCATCGAGGTCGATCTGGTAGGTATCGGTGCGCGGGTTTTGCCCGTCGTCCGGGCTCCAGCGGTAGATCTTGAACTCGCGCACGTTCTTGGCACCGGCCGGCGCTTTGAACGTCTGGCCCTGGCCGACGCGGCTGTTCACGGGGAGGTTGAATGCAACCATGGGACCGGACCTCTCAGTAAACGCGGGCTTTGGGCGGGAAGACGGACACTTCGTTGGTCAGGGTCTGCATCTTCACCGGACGGTAGTCCAACGCCACCGAGCCGTCCTCATTGCACCACGCCAATGTGTGCTTCATCCACGTCTCGTCGTCGCGATCCGGGAAATCGTCGTGCGCGTGGGCGCCGCGACTTTCATGCCGAGCCTCGGCGCCGACCATGGTGGTCATGGCGTTGCCCATCAGGTTCTGCAATTCCAACGCTTCTACCAGATCGGAGTTCCAGACCAGCGAACGGTCGGATACAGACATATCGGACAGGCCGGACCAGACCTTCTGCATCTTCTCGACACCTTCGGACAGCGTCTTGGATGCACGGAATACAGCAGCGTGGTTTTGCATGGTGCGCTGCATTTGGTCGCGCAGGTCGGCAACCTTTGTCCCGCCCTTGGCGTGACGGGCTTTGTCGAACCGATCCAACGATGCCTCGCCGGCTTTCGGTGGCAGAGTCGGCTGAGTGGCGCCAGGCTTCACGGTATCGGCGGCCCGCAGCGCGGCGGCACGGCCGAACACCACAAGATCGAGCAACGAATTCGTACCAAGCCGGTTTGCGCCATGGACGGACACGCAAGCCGCTTCGCCAACGGCCATCAGGCCGGGGACCGTAGCGTCGGGGTTGGCCTTCGTGGGGCGCAACACCTCGCCATGCAAATTCGTCGGCACACCGCCCATGTTGTAATGCACGGTCGGTAGCACCGGGATCGGGCCTTTGGTCACTTCCACACCGGCGAACACTTTCGCGGTTTCGGAAATGCCCGGCAGACGCTCGTTCAGCAGATCGGCGCCGAGATGCTCCAGATGCAGCATGATGTGGTCCTTATTGGGACCGCAGCCTCGCCCGGCGTTGATTTCCATTGTCATCGAACGAGACACGACATCGCGGCTCGCCAGGTCCTTGGCGGTGGGGGCATAGCGCTCCATGAAACGCTCCCCTTCGCTGTTGGTCAGGTAGCCGCCTTCGCCGCGCGCGCCCTCGGTGATCAGGCAGCCCGCCGGGAAGATGCCTGTGGGATGGAATTGCACGAATTCCATGTCCTGGCAGGGCAAGCCGGCCCGCAACACCATGCCGGTGCCATCGCCCGTGCAGGTATGCGCCGACGTGCACGACAAATATGCTCGGCCGTAACCGCCAGTCGCCAGCACCACCTTCTGGGCGCGGAAACGGTGCAACGTGCCGTCTTCCAGGTTCCAGGCCATCACGCCGCGACACACGCCTTCGTCATCCATAATCAGATCGAGGGCGAAGTATTCGATGAAGAACTCGGCGTCGTGCTTCAGGCTTTGCTGATACAGCGTGTGCAGGATAGCGTGACCGGTGCGATCGGCGGCGGCGCAAGCGCGCATCGCCGGTTCTTTGCCGTATTCGGTCATATGGCCGCCGAACGGACGCTGGTAGATTTTACCGTCTTCCGTCCGGCTGAACGGCACGCCGTAATGTTCCAGCTCGTACACCGCCGGAATGGCCTCGCGGCACATATATTCGATCGCGTCCTGGTCGCCCAGCCAATCCGACCCCTTAACGGTGTCGTACATGTGCCAGCGCCAATCGTCCGCGCCCATATTGCCCAACGCCGCGCCAACGCCGCCCTGAGCGGCCACGGTATGGCTGCGGGTCGGGAAAACCTTGGTGATGCAAGCGGTTTTCAGCCCGGCAGCGCCCATGCCGAAGGTCGCACGCAAGCCGGATCCGCCTGCCCCGACCACCACTACGTCGTAGGTGTGATCGACAATGTTGTAAGCGCCGTAGGACGGCTTCGATATCGCATTCATGGTTGAATCTTTCCTCCGCGCGTCACAGGCCGAGTTTCAGAACGGCGACGATACATGCCAGCGCCAAAAGAACGCAGGCTGCTTTCATCGCCAGCACCGAAGTCAACTTGATCGCGTGGTCTTTCACATAATCCTCGAGCACCACCTGCACGCCGAGTTGCAGATGATGGAATGTCGCGACAATCAACGCGAGCATAAGCACGAGCGGCAAGGGTGCCGACAGCCACACCACGATGGCATGTTGATCCGCGCCTTGCAGCCGGACGATCGAACAAATGAACCAAAGGGTCAGCGGCACCAGCGCGATCGCGGTAAGGCGTTGTGCCCACCAATGCGTCGATCCGGCCTTCGCCGCCCCAAGGCCGCGCGCCCTGCCGAGCGGGGAGCGCAGCATGTCCACATGCGGCGCGTTGCGTGTGTCTGCCATTATCTTGTCCCTTATCCGACCGCCAGAGCGACGATCCACGTGCCCACCGACAGCACTGCGGTCGCACCGACGACCATCCAAGCGGAACGGTCGTACTGGGCTTTCTCGAACCCACGGCCGCTGTCCATCCACAAATGCCGTATGCCGCTGCACAGATGGTAAATCAGCGCCACGGTCCAACCGAACAGCAGCAGCCGGCCGACGATCGAACCCATGAACCATTGGGCGCGGCCGAAGGCTTCCTCGGATTGCGCGGCGGCGACCAGCCACCACGTCATCATGAGCGTGCCCACCCCCAGCGCGCAGCCGGAGGCGCGGTGCAGGATCGACAGTGCCATGCTGATCGGCCAGCGGTGGACCTGGATATGCGGGGACAAGGGTCGGCGGACCAACTTGCCGTCCGTGTTGCGCGCCACCATCAGCGCGTCGCGTACGTCTCTCACGGATCGCTCCAATTCTGTTAGCGGCCCCGAGGATTCGGCCGGGTCGCCCTGTAGGGGCGTTGATTACCGTGGCGGGATGGCAGGGTCAACGCGCGAGCAGATCGTCGATCGCCGCCCGCGCCTTTTCCATAGCCTTCGCCGCTATATCTGCACCGCGTGTCGCACCCTCGATCGTAACGACCGACAGGGACCGTATTCCGATCGTCTCCAGCACGCTCCGCACATACCCCGTCAGAAAATCCGGTTGCGCCGGGATACCGATCGGGGACGGGCCGGTGAACCAGCCACCGGACGCCACCACCAGATAGGCCGGCCGATCCGGCAGCAGGCCCACCTTCCCGTCGGGCGTGCTGCGAAAGGTCCGGTTAATGCGCACGATTTGGTCGATCCAGGCTTTCAGCGCCGCCGGCACGCCGAAATTGTGCATCGAGGTGGCGATGACCAAGACATCGGCGGCCTCCAACTCCCGGACCAATGCCTCCGACACCGCCAGCGCGGGCGGCACATCCACCCCGACCGGGGCCAGAATCGCGGCGCTGAATCCCGCGTCCACCAAAGGCGGCGGGTCGATCGTCAGATCGCGCGTCAGCACCGCGCCGCCCAGCCGTCCGACCAGTTCGTCGCCGATGCGGCGGCTGAACGATGCCCCGCCGCGCGGGCTGCATGTAAGATATAGAATGTTCATCCCCCGCTTTTGCCACCTGCATGGCCTATGCGCGAGGGCCAAATTCCGCCATATCGATTGAGCCATGATAGAAATCGTCCTCGATCCGACGGATACGAGCGCGCTGTACCAGCAGATTGCCGACCGCGTGCGGGTCGCCGCCATCGCCGGCACCATCGCCCCCGGTACCCGCCTGCCCAGCAGCCGCGCTTTGTCGGCGCGATTGGGGGTGGCGCGCGGCACCGTCGACGCCGCCTATGCCGTTTTAGCCGGGGAGGGCGCGGTCGAAACCCGCGGCGCCAGCGGCACCATCGTGTCCCGCCAATTCGGCGCCCGCCCCGACGGCCCAGTGCAACGTACCCTATTCGCGACACCGGAAAAGACGATCGCCCCCGCCCCAGCCCCCCTGCCTTTCCGCATGGGTCTGCCCGGTATGGACGTATTCCCACGCAAACTATGGTCCGGTTTGAGCGTCGGGATCGCCCGTGCACTGCAACCGAACGATTTCGGCTACCCCGACCCCGCCGGCTATTGGCCCCTACGCCAAGCCATCGCCGCCTATCTGCGGGTCTCGCGCGGCATCGGCTGCCGGCCGGAACAAGTAATCGTTACCGCCGGCTTCCAAGGCGCTTTGGCTCTGGTACGCCGCGCCTTGCTGCGCCCTGGCGATGCCGTCTGGGTCGAGGATCCCGGCTACACCCAAGCCCGCCAAGCGCTGGAGGCCGGCGGCCAAAAATTGGTACCAGTACGCGTCGATCGCGATGGGATCCGCGTCGCCGCCGGCATCGCCGCCGCCCCGAAAGCGCGCCTAGCCTTAGTAACACCCACGCATCAATACCCACTCGGCGTCGCGCTTTCGTTGCCGCGTCGTCTGGCCTTACTCGCCTGGGCGGCGGAATCCGGCGCTTGGATTTTGGAAGACGATTACGACAGCGAATTTCGTTACACGGGCCATAATCTACCGGCACTGAAAAGCCTCGACCGTACGGATCGGGTGTTATTCGCGGGCAGCTTCAGCAAAGTACTGCATCCGTCGTTGCGCTTGGGTTACCTCGTGGTGCCGGAGGAACTGACCGACGCGTTTCAACGGGCCAGCCGCTTGCTCACGGCAGGCCAAGCAACGCTAGAACAACGCATCGTCGCCGCACTCATCGATCGCGGCCATTTCGCTCGGCATCTTCGCCGAATGCGCGGCCTCTACGCCGAACGCCGCGCGGCGTTGGCAACAGCGCTGACCGATGTGCTGGGGAAACGGGTCGAGATCGGTCTGGAATCCGGCGGCATGCATTTGCTCGCGCGCTTTCCGGGGGCCGATAACGATGGCGAACTCGTGCGGAGGGCAACGGCGGCCGAGCTGGCACCGATGGCCTTGTCGAGCCTGACAATGGCGCACGACTGCGGCCAGGGCCTGCTACTGAATTTCGCCAATTTACCGGTCGAAACGACGAACGAGGCGGTCCGCCGCCTCGCCGCCGCGATCGGATCGTGATCGGACCGACCTACTCCTGCGCGTAACGCCAGGGTTTCGCCGGCTGCGGAGCGGCTTCGTCGATTGTCCATTGCGGCAACGACAATCCGTCCGTTACGTCGGCGAAAACCATACGCACGCGTGTCCCGATGCCCACCGATTTCACAACATCCGGCGGTGCCAAAACCCCGTCCGGTGTCGTCAAATTGGCAACGACACGCAACGCTTCGACCTCGGAAGGCGTACCCTTCTGCGTATCGAGGTCCACCAGCAGCACCATGTACGGCGTGTGCCCCTTGAACGAAGGTTGAATGGCGTGATGCACTTCTTCGTAGGAATGGACTTCGCCTTTCCCCTCTACTGCGGTCCAGGTCGCCTTGGCGCTGCCGCACCACGGACAACCCGTATTCGGCGGATAGCGCAACAGCGAACAATCGTCGCATTTTTGCAGGTGAAAATCGTGCTGCGAACAATGCTTGAAATAGGCTAAATTTTCGCCGTCGAGGTCGTCGATCGACAGCGCCATGCCCATATATTCGGCCCGAATGGCTGGCATTTTCTTGTCCTCCCCCTCAACCGCGCCGCATGACCATGGCGGAGCCGGTACCCGGCATCGCCCAGCCCAAATTGGCCGTCACCTCGGCATTCTTCACCTGCCGGCAACCGCCCTCGCGATAGTCGTAGGTGTGCTGGCGCTTGCCGTCCGGACCGCAAGGGCAGGAATCGTCGACATCGTGGCGCAATTGTCGAACGTTCTCGATCACCATGTTCATGCCGTGCGTATAGCCCTCGCACAAATGCCCGCCCGAGGTATTGTTCGGCCGCTTGCCGCCCAAGCGCATGGTGCCGTCGGACACGTATTGCCCGCCCTCGCCCTTTTTGCAGAAGCCGTAATCTTCCAACTGCAACATAGTGGTGAAGGTGAAGGCATCGTACGCGCCGGTCAGATCGATATCTTCCGGTCCCACGCCGGCGTTCGGCCACAGGATATTTTTTCCGTAATGACCGGCAACGGTGGAAATCGGACCGTGCTGATAATGCATGTCCATACGCGGCTTATTGCAACGCCCCACCACCCCCCGAATCAGCGCCGGAGTCTGCCGCAAGTCCCGCGCATGCTCGGCACGCGTTATGATAAAACACGTTGCGTTATCGGTTTCGACACAGCAGTCCAGTAGATGCAGCGGCTTGCAAATGATGCGACTGGACAATACTTCGTCCACCGTGAAGCGCTTCTTGTAATACGCTTTCGGATTGTTCGACGCGTGTTCCGAGTGGATGACCTTCACCGTCGCCACCTGTTCCGGGGTCGTGCCGTAATCGTACATATGCCGCATGAACGTCGGGCTGAACATCTGCCCCGCGCTCTGCCAGCCATAGGCACGGCTATGCAGTTGATCGCCGTTGACCGGCGCCGCCGCACGCGCGCCCGTGCCGCCGATGCGCACCTGCGAAAACCCATTCATCGAGCGGAAAATCGCGACCGTTTTGCATAGGCCGGCCTCGATCACACCGATGGCGATGCCGACCAGCGCCTCGGTCGAGGACCCGCCGCCGAACACATCCATGTAGAAATTCAGCCGGATGCCCAGATCGCCCGCGATCATCGGGGCAAAGGTGGAATCGCCCGATTGATACGACAGCATCCCGTCGATTTCGGTGTTCTTCAACCCGGCATCCGCCATCGCGGCACGCACGGCGAAGCTGCCCATGGCGCGCGTGGTCTTACCCGACCCGCGCGTATAGGGCGTCTCCCCTACCCCCACGATCGCGTATTTATCGCGCAGATATTTCGGAATGCTGGCGTCGGTATCCGCTGGTAGCGGCATGGCTTGTTTCCCCCTTCCCGTGTTTCCGGTGTCGAGAATGCCACGTTCGCCCCAGCGGAACCCGCCGTCAATGCCGATGCCGGTTTTAGCGGGTGAAGCCTTCCAATTCGTTCTTCGCCCAGGCGATGGCCTGATCGATCGACTGCCCGCTGTGCAGCTTTGCCAGCATCGTCGGATGCACCGCGCGATTGAACATCTGCACGGCGACATCGCGCGGCGCCGGATAAGCGGTCATGTTCTGCTTGGCATTGTGCCAGGGCCGGATCGGATAGTTGTAAACCGTGCCTTTCGGCGGGTTCACATCCTCCCACACTTTGAAATCCGACATGCTGACCAAGGGCGGAATGTCGTAACCCTCGGACGCGATACACCGGCCCTCGACCTGTTCGCGCTGTTGCAAATGGGCAATCAGCTCTTTGGCGGCGGTCTTGTTTTTGCCGAACGCCCAGGTGCCGTAGAACGAATAATTATAGGGGATGAATCGCCCTTTCGGCCCATACGGCATCGGAAAATGCCAAGTGTCCGCCGCCACATCCGGCGCATCCCGCTTGGCCACCGCCCAGGCGGAAGGCGGGTTCATAATCAAGGCCGATTTGCCGGAAATCAGCGCGCGGTTATTCGATGCATCGTCGTAGCTGACGGTATCCTCGGGCAGGAATTTCACCAGCTTCTGCGCATAGGCCAGGAACGTCCGCACGGCCGGAGAATCGACCGTGATCTCCCCCTTGGCGTTGACCAGATCGGCCCCGAAGGCCACGAACAAAACGCCGGTATTGTTGGTCGAATCGTCGGTCGAACCCAATCCTAGCCCGAACGGGACACCGGCCTTGTGACACGCCTCGGCCGCCGCGAGGAAAGCGTCGTATGTCCAGGCCTCGGATGCCTTGGGATCGGCCGGGCCGGCCGGGAACATCGCCTGGATGTCGATGCCGGCAAATTTTTTCAACATGCTAATCCGCCCGCAGCAAGTCAGGTTCAAGGTCCCCGTGCTGCTCGGCACCGCCCACCAATGCCCGCCGGATTTGGCAAGATATTCGCTGATCGGCCCGTATCCGCCGAATTTGTCGGTCATGGTCTTGACCACGTCGTCAACCGGTTCGAGGCGATTGGAGAAATTGCCAACATCCCAATTATACATTTGGATGAAATCGTGACCGATCCCGGCCTGATGCTCCGCCGCCGCAGTAATCAGAATTTTCTTACCGGAGGATGTAATAAAATCGACGGCGACCTCGACCTTGTTCTTCTCGGCCCAGGCGTTCACCTGCTTCTGCATGACATCGTTCGCGCCGGGCACCCAATGGTCCCAAAGCCCGATATTCAGCTTGCCGGCCGCCCCGGCGGACCGAATATGGACCAAAGGCAAAACAGCGGCAGCAGCAGCGGACTTCAGGACTCGCCTACGGGTATGTCGTTCGGATTCAGTCACGATTTGCACTCCCAGTGCGATCCGCATTGGCGGGACCGCTTATTGTTTCGGACATTCGCGCGTTGTCGCGCTTGCAGGCCACCTTGGGCAGCATGGTCCAGTCGCGGTCGAATGCCGCCTATTGGGTGCGAAGGCAGTATTGCTTATACAGTGCGGGCAGTTGCAACAAGAATCGCGCTGCCATCGGAGAAGGGCCGCAAGATGGCCGAACGCCCTATTCCCGCCCCTCCCACCCCCGCCGGCCTGCATGAAGCGGCGCTGAACTACCTCGCCCGCTTCGCCACGACCGAGGCCGGCCTGCGCGCGGTCCTCGACCGTCGGATCGACCGCTGGGCCCGCGCTACCGCCGATACGGACCCCGCCCCCCGCGTCGCCGCCCTCAAACTAGACGCTCGCCAAATCGCCGCTCGGCTAGTCGCATCCGGGCTGATCGACGACGCAGCCTTTGCCCGATCTCGGGCGACCGGCTTGCTCCGCGCTGGCCGATCTCGCCGAGCGGTTACCGCGAAATTGGTGGAGAAGGGCATTGGCGGGGAATTGGCGCGCGCCGCAATATCGGACGATCCCGACGCCGAACTGAACGCCGCGCTGGTTCTTGCGCGCAAGCGGCGGATCGGGCCATTCCGACGCGGGGACACACCCGATCCCGCCGGCAAGCGCCGCGAATTGGCGGTGTTGGCAAGGGCCGGCTTTCCGCAACCCGTCGCGGCACAGGCTTTGGCAATGGGAACCGAGGAAGCAGAGGCGCGAATTTTCGCCTTTCGTCAGTAGTCTAGGGCCGGACCAGCATCGTTCTGTGGTCCGCCAATGCGCGGTGCCAAAGGAACAGTGGCACCACCAGCGCGGAAAGTGCCGCCGCCATCAACAGGCCGCCCGCCGGCCCGCCGAACAGATCCGCCGCCCAACCGCAGGCCATCGGGCCGATCGTGCCGCCAAGATAATAGACCGAATAGAAAATCCCCATTCCAACGGCCCGGTTTTCGGGCTTGGCCGACAGCGTGCCGACAGCCATGATAACCCCCGGATGGATGGCCCCGATCACGCCGACTAGCACCGACCATCCCAACGGAAATCCCGCCAACGCGGTGCCGACGATCCCGATCGTCAGCGCCGCCGTCCCGAACACCAAAACGCGCAACGCCCCGAACCTGGCTGCCAGATCGCCGCCGTACATGGTGGCGGGGACGTTGCCCCAGGTGCCGATGGTCATGACCAATCCGATGGCCGCCAGCCCGTCGCCGCGCAACGACAACGTCGCCGGAATATACGACGTGTATCCCGCGTAGCTTCCGGTATAAGCCGCCCAAATCGTGCCCGCCACGACCAGCAACAGGCATTCCCGACCGCTGGGGAGCGCGAATTTTCGCGACACCCCGGCGATGTGGGCCGGGGCGCGGTAACTGGCCAAAAACAGCACTAACGCGAGCGCCGTCAACACGCCGCATGACAGAAACCCGGCGCGCCAGCCGAACGCAAGGGCGATCGGCGGCAGCACGATCTGCGCGAGACCCACCCCGATCGGGTAGGAGCAAACCGATACCGCGATTGCCAACATGAACTGCCGGCCGGAAAAGAAGTCGGCGATGATCTTCCCTTGCAGCACGATCATCGCGACCGCCCCGACCCCGGCGACGGTGCGTCCCGCCGCGATGCCGGCCGGTCCGTCGGCGGCAGTGCCGATCGCCGCGCCGAGCACCATCAGCGTCAATCCGCCGACCAATACCCAACGATCCCCGAATCGACGGCCCAATGCGCCCATCGGCAGTGCGACGAACACGCCTAACAGCATGAAAGCGCCGATCAACCGACCGAACGCGGCGTAGGACAGGTTGAACAGCGGAATCAGGTCCGGTCCCAGGCTGGCAACGCTTTGGAACTGGTAGCCGAAGCCGATTCGGGCCAGCGCCAGAGCGGCGAGGACGATCCAGGAGCGGGCGATCATGGTTTTCCTTGGACGTGTTCGTTCCCGCCACCCTACCGGAACACCGGCGAAGCGCCTATCGGGCCGACGTTACGCGGCAATTTGCGGCGCCAGGCGTGCCATCGCCGCCCGCAGAATAGCGCGGGTCGCATCGTCGTCCCGAAATGTCACCGCCAGCGCATCCGCTTGCGTGCGGACGACCTTAAACGCCAAAGCCTCCGACACCCCCAACCAACCCGGCTGCAAGACCCCCGCCGCACCGGGCAGGGCCTGCGCCGAACCGGTTAGGCGTGCGCCGGCTTCGCTCAGGTCGGCGATTGTCATGGCTTCGCTTGGCCCGCTGCCGATCTGGATCCGCACCGGCACATTCCCCACCGCACGGTCCAGACGACGGCGGTTCACATCCTTGGTCGAGGATCGCACGATCCGCACC
>JBAXFK010000091.1:0-15194 GCA_037139955.1 Rhodospirillales bacterium | reverse complement strand
GACAGCCGGCAGGGCGCGCGTTCGATTGCGGGACGGCGCCGCCGATGGTCGAAAGCCGTTGTCGTGGCGTTGCCCGCAAATCCGGTACAGAGCGCAACAATGCTCGGGTGTAGGGATGTTGGGGATTGTGAAAGACGTCGTTCACTGCCGCATATTCCACAACGCGTCCGAGGTACATAACGGCGACATCGTCGGCCATTTGCGCGATAACGCCCATGTCGTGGGTAATCAGCATCAGTGCGATATTTTTATCTTTTTGCAGGCGACGCAGAAGCGTCAGGATTTGTGCCTGTGTCGTGACATCCAGCGCGGTAGTCGGTTCGTCGGCGATTAGAATGTCGGGATCGCCAGCCAGGGCCAATGCGATGCCGACGCGTTGGCGCAATCCGCCGCTCAGTTGAAATGGATAGGCGTCGACGCGGGTTTCCGGGCGAGGAATACCGGCGTCGCCCAGCAACTGGATCGCCTTTTGTCGGGCGGCAGCTTTGCCGGGATCGTTGTGTGCTCGGATTGCTTCGATCAACTGGTTGCCGATGGTGTATTGCATCGACAGGGCGGACATCGGCTCTTGAAAAATCAAACCGACGCGGGCGCCGCGCACATTGCGCATCTGTTGGCTTTCCGGGTCGATCTTCGCCAAGTCGGTTTGTTGCGGGGCTTCGGGGTCTAGCAAGATGCTGCCGGCGGTAATGGCTCCGTTACGATCCAAAATGCGCAATATGGCGCGCGCGGTGACGCTTTTGCCGCAGCCGGATTCTCCGACAACGCCCAGTACGCGGCCGGGACGCAGGTCTAGGCTGACAGAATCCAAGGCGCGTACCGTGCCGGTATCGGATCGGAACTCGACCGCGAGTTCGCGTACCGAAATTAAGCTGCGATCAACCATAGGGATCGGCCGCGTCGCGCAGGCCATCGCCCAGGAAGTTGAAAGCTAGGATCGCAAGGACCACCGGAATGGCGGCGCACAGCAACCATGGCGCGCCCGACAATACCTGCACGTTTTGTGCGTCCTGCAATAGAATTCCCCATGAAATAGCCGGTGGACGCAGACCTAGGCCCAAAAACGATAGCGATGTTTCGCTGATAATCATCGCCGGTAACGCCAGGGATACCGCCGCGATTACGTGGCTGGTGAAGGATGGTAGCATATGTCGCAGCATGATGCGTAATTGGCTCGCACCGATCAGTTCGGCGGCGATGACGAAATCCTCTTCTCGCAGGGCAAGGAATCGCCCACGGACGACGCGGGCGAGTTCTGTCCACCCGATCAGGGAAATGATCAGCGTGATGGCGAAATAGACCTGGATCACGCTCCATGTATTGGGCAAGGCTGCGGCGATGCCCATCCATAAAGGTATCGTGGGGATGGAGCGAATTACCTCGATAACGCGCTGAATGACGGTGTCCACCATCCCGCCGTAAAGGCCGGATATGCCGCCGAGCAGAACGCCGAGTATGAGGCTCAGTCCGACGCTGACGAGTCCGATGGAAAGCGAAATGCGGGTTGCGACCATCATGCGGGAAAATAGGTCGCGACCGAGCTGATCGGTTCCGAGAAGGAATATTCCGTCGATCGGTTGGGCCTGTTCGAGTCCCACAAGATGGATGTCGGTGCGAATCAAGCCGAATAGATCGTAGCTGTAGCCGCGGGTGAACAACGAGACTTTCAGTTTCCGGGTGGGGTCGGGAAGGTAGGCGACTTTGAAGGTCTTCATATCGCGTTTGCCCGTCAGTCCGAAGACATGCGGATTGAAACCGCTTTCGTCGAACAGATGGATCCCTTGCGGCGGGATATAGCTGCGTCGCGCATCGGTCGCGTGCGGCTCGTTGATTGCGATGGTGTCGGCGAAAATGGCGACCGAATAGAACAGCGCAATTACGAACAAGCTGATGAAAGCGAGCTTGTGGCGCTTAAAACGCAGCCATGTCAGCCGAAGTTGGCCGGCACTGGCGAGGCGTTCGTCGGCGAGAGATCCGCTCATGCGCGCCCCGTCAGCCGCAGCCGCGGCTCGATCCACATCAACAACAGATCGGATATCAAGGTGCCGACGACCGTCATGATTCCCAGCAGCAACACGATCGTGCCGGCTAAAAACATATCTTGCGCCACCAGCGCTTGCAGCAATAGCGGTCCAACCGTCGGGAGGCCGAGCACCAGCGAAACGATAATGCTTCCCGATACTAAATATGGAAAAATATAGGCGATCGAACTTGCGAACGGGTTCAGCGCTGCGCGCACGGGGTATTTTAGAATCACCCGTAAATTGCCGATGCCCTTGGCTTTGGCGGTGACGACGTAGGGTTTGCGTAACTCATCCAGCAAATTGGCGCGCATGATGCGGATCAATTGCGCGGTGCCGGCCAATGCCAGCACGCAGGCCGGGAGGGGTACGTGTTTGGCCAAATCCCAAGCTTTCGCCGTGCTCCAACCCTGTTGGGCGAATTCGGCGGAAAACAGGCCGCCGACGCTCAGGCCGAAATAGCGGAAGCCGAAATACATGAGGATCAGCGCCAGCAGGAAGTTGGGTATCGCCAAGCCCATGAAGCCGATCATCGTGGCGATATAGTCTCCCACGGAATATTGCCGGACCGCCGAGTAAATGCCGATCGGCAG
The DNA here is from genome assembly GCA_037139955.1 of Rhodospirillales bacterium. Taxonomy (GTDB): domain Bacteria; phylum Pseudomonadota; class Alphaproteobacteria; order Acetobacterales; family Acetobacteraceae; genus Rhodopila. The sequence continues at coordinate 12,580 of JBAXFK010000091.1, read as the reverse complement.
CGCGATTGTCCAGGTAAGGAATAGCGCGGCGAAGGACACGACCATTGTGAGCCAGAGGCGGTCGCCGATGACCTCGGTCACTGGGCGGCGCCACATCATGGAGACGCCGAAATCGCCATGCACGACGCGTCCCATCCAGAGGAAATATTGCACGAATACGGGCCGGTCCAAGCCGTAATCGTGGCGCATCGCCGCTGCTTGATCGGCGGTGACGCTGCTGCCGGTGGATGCGAGGTTGGCGATATAGGCGTCGACGAAATCGCCTGGCGGCAACCGAATAATGACGAATGTCAAAATTGAAATGCAGACGCAAGTAATCACGGCCAGCATCAACCGGCGTGCGATATACATCAGCATGCCGGAATTCCGGTCACACGTTTTCCCCCTGATGCGGCGCATTGCCCTGTTGGGCGCGCGCCGTTGTTCGTCCGCATACCGTATCTCGGAATCGCGCTCATGCAAGCCCCGAGGCAGTGCCAAATGATTATCTAACTGCAATAAAACCGGGGTGCCTCTGGTCAATGGCGCCGCCCCCGCTTAAACCGGGACTAAGGGAGGCATCATGACGACCACCATTACCCGCCGAAGCGCGCTTGCCGCACTCGCCGCATCCGCGACTTTCCCCGCGCGCGCCGATAACGCGGCGCTGACGGAGGCCGCCCGCAAGGAAGGCTCGTTGACGTGGTATGTCGCGCAGGTCGACTCCGAAACGGCGGAGATGATGGGTCGCGCCTTCACGCAGCAATTTCCTGGCGTCAAAGTTTCGGTGATTCGTACCACCGGGCAGGTCGCTTACGAGCGGCTGACGCAAGATCTGAAAAACAACGCGCCGCAATGCGACGTGTTCAGCACCACAGACATCGCGCACATGCCGGCGCTGATGAAGCGCAATGCGCTGGCCGATTTCACGCCGGAGAATGCGGCGTTCATCTCTCCTGCGTTTCAGGGATTGGGCGAGCCGGGGTTTTTCTATCCCAGTACCTCCACACTGATGGTGATGATTTACAATAGTCAAAAAATAAAACCGGAAGACGTACCGAAATCTTGGACAGATTTGCTGGACCCCAAGTGGAAAGGCCGCTGCGCGTTCGGTCATCCCGGCTTCAGCGGGTACGTCGGCGTGTGGACCGTCGCCATGCGTAGGCTCTATGGGTGGGACTACTTCGATAAATTGGCAAAAAACAATCCTCGTATCGGCCGTTCGGGTAACGATCCTATCACGCTACTGAACGCGGGCGAATGTCTGGTCGGTCTGGGCCCGCTCGGCACCAGCCTGCAAACGCAGGACAAAGGCAACCCGCTCGGGGTCGTATACCCCGCCGATGGGGCGGTCCTGTGCATCGGCCCGTCTGCCGTATTGGCCAACGCGCCGCACCCCAATGCCGGCCGCTTATTTGCCAATTGGCTCATGAGCATCGATTTCGCCAAAATCTGCGCCGAAGCTCGGGTGGACTCTGTCCGAGCCGAGATACCCCCCAAGGCCGGGGCAAAACCGCTGTCCGAGGTGAAGCTGCTGCGACTGACGACGGCGGAACTGGGTAAGCAAGTGCCGGAGGTCATCGAGCAATGGCGCGATACCTTTATATAGTGTGCACCGCAGCATGAGTAACTCCGTATCCAGCTTGCGCTCCCGCTCCTTCGATCCGCTGATCTTTCTGTGGATTCTTTTGGCGGCGGTGCTGATCTTCTTGGTCGTCAATCCGCTGTACCAGCTGGTCCAGACCAGCTTGCAGGACGCCGATACCGGCGCGTTCACGCTGAAAAACTATGTCGCGGCCTATTCCCGGCCGCGCTATCTCACGGCCATGTGGAACTCTATCCGGTTGGGGTTCTCGGTCACGGTGCTGTGTCTGTTGTTCGCGGTGCCCATGGCCTGGGCGGTGTCGCGCACCGATATGCCATGCAAAGGCTTGGTGCGGATGCTGGTTTTGGGCGCCTTCATCACCCCGCCTTACTTGGGGGCGATTGGCTGGATATTGCTGGCGGGTCCGAATTCGGGCTGGATCAACCGCATCTGGATGGGGCTGACGGGGGCGGATCACGGCCTATTCGACATCTATTCGTTCGAAGGGCTGGCGTTCAACATTGCCGTCTACTCCTTTCCCTACATCTTCATTTTCACCTCCGCCGCGCTGGAGTTGGTGTCGTCGGAGATGGAGGACGCGGCGAATATCCTCGGCGCGGGGGTCATGCGCACCACGCTGAAAGTGACGCTGCCGATGGTCATGCCGGCGATCTTGGGGGGGGCTATCATAACCTTCCTAGAGGCGATTGCGCTGTTCGGTTCCCCCGCGTTGATCGCAATTCCCGCGCGTTTCAACGTGGTGACGACGCAGTTGTTGCAGTTCTTCAGCCAACCGATCCGAGCGGAGGTCGCTGCGGCGTATGCGGTGCCGCTGTTATTGATCACGGTCGTACTGTTCGTTCTCCAACGTTGGCTCGTGCATCGGCGCGGCTTCGTCGCTTTGACCGGCAAAGGCGGGGAGCGGCGGATCATGGAGATCGGTCCTTGGCGCTTCGTCATGCTGGGCTACTGCTTGTTCGTGCTCTCGCTGTCCGTGTTGCTGCCCTACATCGTGCTGTCGCAGGCCGCGTTGGCGAAGGCGTGGGGGCGTGGCTTCGGTTTCGATAATTTGACTTTGCACAATTTTACTTACCTGTTGTTCCAGCACGAGACTGCCGGACAATCGGTGATCAATAGCTTTACCTATGCCGCTGCCGCCGCGTGTATCGCCATCGTTCTGGGGCTGTCGATCGCTTACATCGTCAGCCGGCGGTTGCTGCCCTTCGCCAGCGTGCTGAGTTTCCTGGCTATGGCTCCCTTCGTGGTTCCCGGTATCGTGCTGGCTATCGCGTTCTATGCCGCCTACGCGCCGCCGCCTTTCACACTGTATGGCACTGCCACCATCCTAATTTTGGCATTTGCGACGCGATTCCTGCCGATCGGTTACGCCAACGCCGATGCCGCCATCCGGTCGATCAACCCGGAGATGGAGGAAGCGGTCCGCATCCTCGGTGGCGGACGTTTGGTCGCGATCCGCAAGGTCATGGCACCGCTCATGAAGCGCAGTCTTATCGGGGCATGGCTGTTGGTGTTCATTCCCGCCACGCGCGAGTTGTCCAGCGCTCTGTTCCTCTACGGTCCGAAGACCCGCACCATGTCCGTCATGCTGATGGACATGAGCGAGGAAGGAAATTTCGAGCACCTCGCCGCCTTGGGATTCTTGCTCCTGGCCGCGACTTTGGTCATCGTCGGTCTGGCCTCCGCGCTGCTGGGCCGCGACTTCATGCTGCGCAGGGAGCGTCAATGAGTCACGCACAAAACGTCAAACTATCCCTTCACGGTCTGGGCAAAAGCTTCGGGCCGGTGCCCGCAGTGGTCGATGTCGATCTGTCGCTGCATCAGGGGGAGTTCGTGTCCCTGTTGGGTCCGTCCGGCTGCGGTAAGACCACGACGCTGCGGATGATTGCCGGTTTTATGAAGCCGACCGCCGGCACCATCGCGGTGAACGGTAACACGATATCCAGCCCATCGACTGTCGTGCCGCCGGAGAAGCGGTCTATGTCGATGATTTTCCAAAGCTATGCCATCTGGCCGAACATGACCGTGGGCGAGAATGTCGCCTTCGGCCTGAAGCTACGCAAGCTGGGCAACGCCGAGATTACCGATCGGGTCAACCGCATCCTCGACACCGTGCAGCTCCGCCATCTTAAGGACCGCTATCCCGCCGAACTCTCTGGCGGTCAGCAGCAGCGCGTGGCCCTTGCTCGGGCCATCGTGATCGAGCCGGAGGTGTTGCTGCTCGATGAACCGCTATCCAACCTCGACGCCAATTTGCGGGAGGAAATGCGCAGCGAAATCCGTCGGTTGCACGACCAATTCCACATCACGACCGTCTATGTGACGCACGATCAGTCGGAGGCGATGGTGACATCGGATCGGATTGTCGTGATGAATCACGGTCGGATCGACCAGGTGGACGATCCCATCTCTCTATATAATAGACCACGGACGCGTTTTGTGGCCGGATTCATCGGCCGGACTAATTTTTTAGATGGTCGTGTCGATGGCGATCGGGTCGTATTCCCCGGCTTCACGGCCCCCCTCGGCTCCGCCCCCGACAGTGCCGGGCTGACTGGCGCGGCCAGTTTCTCGGTTCGGCCGCAGACCATCGAGATCGCACCCGAACGTTCGGATGCGCCGGGATGGTGGGTTGAGGGCAAGGTAATCGAGCGCGCTTATCTGGGCGAATACTGGGAGTATGTTGTGCGGCCAGTCGACGGCGACCTGCGGTTGCGTGTCACCACACCCCCGACAATTATCTACGAAGCGGACCATTCGGTATGGGTCCGTATCGACCCGACACGCATCGCTCGGGTGCCAAGTCCGACAGCCTGAGAAAAATGTCTTCGGGTCTGGCATCGTAGGCCCGCCCCTTTGTGGCCTCGATTGGCAGATTGCCGGTCGGTGTTGCCAAATCGGACGACCGGAAACAGGTCGACGGCATTGTCCGATAACGGACGCGCATGCGGCACTCGGACGCGAATTGTCCATTCGCCGAACCAACCGGTTTACTATCGCCTTTGAATGAAAATTATCAATTGCCGATTTACTCACTGGTATTTCGATTTTTGCATTTGGCATATCCACTGGCATCGGGCAATGGTCGGGCCGATTCTGCGACGCGAAGCTGCGGATAGCCGAGGCGGCCTTTGGGATTGGGGAACGGTGGATTCGGGAAACGGAGACAGGTGTGGCTCCGCAAACCGCGTCTTACGTCGCGCGGCCAAATTCGGCACGCTGAGGTGTGTGTGTTGGGGTAAATTTACCTATTTTCCGCAGTGCGTCATGCGCTTGGCTCGGTGAGGATCGACTCGTATACAAATCCTTGCGATGTCCCGACAATTTCCGACAATGGTACTGGCAGCGTCGGTCCGCTATGCACTGGCACGCGGGCCGTAGTGGATTCGGATGCGGATTCATCGTGCCATGCGCGTGGTTTGCGTCCAATCGACAGGTTTTTTGCCTTTTTCATGCGTCGGTCCGGGCGTTCCCATGGCCGAAACGCGATGGCATTTAATTGATATTTTGTTGTTGGTTAGCTGAGATTCTCATCCGCGACGTGCGGCTATAGAAAGCAACGATTGACAGCCCCCCTCACGAAATGTTTTGTAGCCTCCAGATGGTAGCGAGTTTAAGGTGCATATGCTTTCGAAAATGAGAATCGCCCAGTTCGACGGGCGGTGCAAATCGAAGAAAGCGGTTGCGTAGAACCGAGATTAGTCCATAATTCGTGCGGCACACAGGCGGCTATTTGGGTCGCCTTGGCGGAGTAGGCAATGACGACAGGTATCACAGTGCCCGGCACCGCTGGCGGCAATATCGTTGTGTCGACAGGCACAGGCGACTATTTGAAACTCGCTCAGCAGATGGCCTCGGCGCTCGGTAGCGCCAGCATTGGGGCCGGCCTATCGGTCAGCACTGTCACCGCTGGATCGTTCGTTCCGTCGGCCCCGTCGGTCAAAGGTAGCACAGAGCTGGGTATCGTCGGAGCCGGCGGCAAAGTCGCGATCGTGCCCGGCGGTTCCGGTTGGAATTACGTGGTCAACGTCACCTCCAGCCCCGATACGGTGTCTGCGTCGAACACGCAGGTCCTGTCGGGCGATCAGGGCGCGACACTTCTTGTGTCGGGCACTAACACCGTTGCCGCGACCGGCGGTAACAATGTTGTTAACGCTTCCGGCAATTATTTGATTTCCACGGCCACCGGCAACGACACCGTCTTCGGGGCAGGTTCCGGCACGATTGCGGCTGGTGCGGGTGCGAACTTCGTGTCGGTTGGCGGGGCGAACAACACAGTCTTCTCCGCAGGTATCGGCGACACCATCCGCGTCGGTTCCAGCAACGCGGCGGTCACGGTCGGTGGGACCACATCGACGGTCGCCGGCAGTGGGAATGCCGGTGACGCGCTAGTGGTCACGCTTGGAGGCAGCAACAACGTTGTATTTGCGACGACGTCTCAGGCTTCGGTGACGATCACCGGCACGAATAATGCTGTGATCGGTGGGGATGCGTCTTCCGCCGGCACTTTGGCGGTGTTCGACAGCGGCGATTTCGCAAATATCTCCGCTGGCTCCGACAGCGTCGTTGGGGTGACTGTCAGCGGCAACAACAGCCACGTGTTCGGTGGTAGCGGAAATTTGGTGCTAACTGCCTTCGGCGGCAACGACACCGTCGGTCTTGGGCCTGGCAATGCGACCGTATCCTTGAGCGGTAGTGCAGCGTTCCTGTTCGGAAATAGCGCTACGACCGGCGGATCTCTGTCGCTGGTCGATGCCAGCAACAAGAGCTTTGTGTCGACCCAGAGGGAAACGTCGTCCGTCATCACCCTAAGCGGCTCCAATTCCACCATCTTCGGTGGGACCGGCACTCTCAATATGTCGGTTAGCGGATCCAACGACACTGTCTTCGCTGGCACCGGCGCGTCAACTGTTCAGACCAGCACCAATCCGTTGGTATTTGGGCCAACCGGTGGCAATTTGAATTTCGTGGGGGGCGCTGGTTCGCCGACGGTTGTGGGTGGTAAAGGCGGTACGGTTAACGCGACCGTTGGGTCGGGTGGCCTTGGATTTTCAGCGGGCGAGTCCAACAATAGCACGATCACCAGCGGCATCGCGCAGGCCACGATCTTCGGTGGCGATGGCAGTGTCGTCAACTTCATCGGGACCGCACCGGGCGGTGCTCAATTGCACGCCTATGCCGGCAACGAAACGCTGATCGGCTCCGGTTCGACGACAAACAACTCGTTCTACGGTTCGTCGATCGCAGGTGCGACGGCCGATCTCGTCGGCGGTAGTGGCTCCGATACATTCTACGTGGGTGCAAACAGTGAAACGCTTGTCGGTGGGACGGGTGCCGACATTTTCGTGTTCTTGAACCAAGTGACGAAACTTGGGGCCGCACATATTACGATCAGCGATTTTACCCAGTCCGACGACACAATCTTCATAGTTGGCTACAGCAGTGCGAATGGCGGCCTGAGCAATGTGATCGCCAATGCTACTGGCCCGGCGCTGTCTGGCGGGACCGGCCTAACCCTGACATTGTCGGACAGCACAACGGTGACATTCAGCAACCTCACCTCGCTCACCCAGCTTCAGGCCAAGGTCGGTTATTTTTCCTGATCTAACCCAGACCATCTAGAAAAAACCCCACGATGCACAATGCACCGTGGGGTTTTTCTTTGTCCATTTATCGAAGCAATCGTCGCAGCGCTGGGCGTGCGGCCGTGCCCAGTGGCACGAGCAGCCGCGCCAAGGCCGGTCGTTCGAGGATGGGCATCAGCAGCCCCAGCACAAGGCGCATGCGGGTGCGATGCATCGGCAGCAGAAATTTCATGTCGGCTAAAGCCTGACGCAACGCTTCGGCATTGCCCGATTTCAGTGCCATATTATATTCTCGCACCAGCCACGGGAAGAAGCGCGGCACGATCAGATCCCGGGTGTAGGCCATGCCACGGTGTGTGTCGTTAGGGTAAGCATCCAGTAGCTTGCGGACATAAACCATCCGACTTACCGCCATCCGCTTGGAAAACGATGAGCTTCCGTCGAAGATGCGCCATTTGGTCAGCGCCTTATCCAGATAGATATTGTCGTAGCCGGCGCGGAACATCCGTAGGAACAGATCGTCGTCCTCGAAGCCTACCAATTGTTCGTCGAAGCCGCCGACGGCATTGAACGCCGCGCGCGCCATCAACGATGCGGACGGGAGGATGAACATATCCGTCATCAGGCAGTGAACCAACTCCCGCTTGGGATGGACGACATGGCTCGCCCGATGGAGGCTACTCCGGCTGACCATGTTGCCGGCTTCGTCGATCTCATCGAGGTTCGCGTAAACCCAACCCAATTCGGGGTAACGCGGACGCCGGAATGGCTTGCTGAGTTCGGCTAGATGGTGCGGATACCAGATGTCGTCCTGATCCAGTAGTGCGATCAATCGGCCTTTGGAATGTGCGATTCCAAAATTCCGCGCCGAGGATTGGCCGCCATTCGGCTTTCGTAGCAGTGTAATCGGCCGGGTTAGGGCCATGTGTTCGACAATCTCGGGACCGTTATCGGTCGATCCGTCGTCTACTACGATGATTTCGTCGGCGGGAAGGGTTTGGCTGAAAACGCTTTCGATAGATTGTTCGATATAGGGTGCCCCATTGTACAGGGGTATCACGGCGGAAATCGTTAGTTGGTCCGGTGGCATATATAACCCCAGGGAAGCGGTCCCTTCTGGGACCCAAGCTGCAAGACCGCCACGATGTAGCATGGCGGGACTGGATCGAATACCGCTCGCCATCGGTTGTGCGGTGGGGGGGCGCATGATAGGTCTTGGGGATGCGATTGGCTCGAACCTTGTTCCGCCGCTTCCCCCGGATCGGCCGGGAAGTTGCGGCCCACGTCGCCCCCCATCAGGGCTATATCGATGGTGTCAGTCACGCCCATGTGACAGGCTGGGTCTGCAACTTTGCCGATTCGACCGAACGGGTGACGCACGAGGTCGTGCTGGAACACACCAATGAGGTGTTGCTGACCGCGAAGGCCGATCGGTTCCTGCCAGGGCTGAAAGAACTCGGTGTTGGCGACGGCGCTCATGGGTTCTATCATCGGCTGCCGCGACGCTTGAGCCAAGCCGAGCAAGATCAATTACGCGTGCGTGTGGTATCGAACGGGAAGAAGCTCGCTCGGGCCACAACTGTGGCGACTGTTTACCAGCCCTTGGCTTTTTTTATCATGGACATCGTTGATAACTGCAACCTTCGGTGCCCATTTTGCCTATATAATTACGAAGGTGTGAATAAGACCAATCTTATGACCGAGGAGACGATTGACGCGGCGGTGCGTTTCGCACCCTACGCCGCCGATGGCGCCTTCTGGTACTCCTGCCTGCACGAACCGACGATGCACCCGCGTTTCAGCGAGTATTTGCGTAAAATGCCGCCAATGGAGCGGCGTACGATCTTTTATACCACAAACCTAGCCCGACGCATGCCGGACGAATACTATGAGATGCTGGCGAATAGCGGCGTGCATCATATCAACGTTTCAATCGAATCGCTTGACCCGGCAATATACGAGCGTATGCGGAAGGGCGCGCGGCATCGGATTTTCAAGGAAAATTGGGATATTTTGCTGGAGGCGTTTCGGCGTGGAAAAGCCCCTCCGAAATTGCGTTATATCATGATGGCCTACAAAGCGAATTTCCGCGAAATTCCGTCGCTCGTCGAACATCTGCTGACCGAGCGTGGCGGATCGGAAATTGAGGTTCGTTACACATACGATGAGGCGCATATTCCCACCGATTTCAAAAAATCGGAATACCTGGACGACGACGAATGGCTGTGGCTGCGCGACCAACTCGCGCATCGGACGGGCGGCACGGTCATGCTGTCGATGCCACCGGGCGTTGGCGAACCGAAAGTGCAGCCCAGCAGCGAACAGCCGGTCGCCCCAGAGCCGGCGGCTGCTGAACCGGCGGCACCGGAACCGCCACCGGTTTCCGATCGCGACACGCCGCCCGGATTTCTGCCCGGCCGTTACGGTATGCGGCTAATCTGGAACGGCCAGTTAGAGGTACGTCGCGTCTGGGGCGGCTCCGGGCCGCCGACGCCGAGCGAAGTGTTGTTAAAAACGGTGGATGTGCGGGATATCGGCGATCCCGAGGCGTTTTTGGCCAGTCTGCCGATCTGATCGTTCAGGGGATTCCGACATGACTTTGCCCCGCTTGCCGTCGCTACGATTGGACGGAAAACGTGCTTTGGTAACCGGCGCCGGACGGGGAATCGGCTTGGCGGCCGCAGCCGGCATGGCGCAAGCCGGCGCGCATGTTGTGCTGGTTGCGCGTTCCTTCGGTGAAATTGAGGCAGCGGCAGAAGAAATTCGCCTGGATGGCGGTAGTGCCGAGGCTCTGGTGCTGGATGTCACCGACCTCCCGGCTGTGCGGGCGGCAATCGCCGACCAGGCACCGTTCCATGTTCTGGTGAATAATGCCGGAACGAATCGCCCTCGCACTTTCCTCGATGTAACTGAGGACGATTATGCAGCGATCGAAGGCCTGAACCAGCGTGCGGCGTTTTTCGTGGCGCAGGCGGTGGCGCGTCGGATGGTCGAAGCCGGGCAGGGCGGTTCCATCGTTCATATGTCATCGCAGATGGGCCATGTCGGCGGTGCTCGGCGTACTGTCTATTGTATGACGAAGCACGGGATCGAGGGGCTGACGAAAGCCATGGCCATCGACCTCGCGCCGTTTGGCATACGGGTAAATTCTATCGGCCCGACCTTCATCGATACCCCTCTGACTCGTCCGTTCTTTGAGGACGCAGCCTTCCGCGACGACACGTTGCGCCGGATTAAGTTGGGACGTTTGGGCACGGTGGAAGACCTAATGGGGGCGGTGGTGTATCTGGCCTCCGACGCGGCGGCGCTGGTCACGGGGACCGCGCTGGTTGTCGATGGCGGTTGGACGGCGGAGTGAGCATACGATGATCCGGGTATTGAAGCAGGGCGCGACGGAAGCGGAAAAGACCGAATACGACCGCCAAATCCGCCATTCGGTGGAAGCGATTCTGGAAGATATTTCCGCGCGCGGCGATAGCGCGGTGCGCGAATTATCGGCGAAATTCGACAAATGGGAGCCGGAGTCGTTCCGGCTACGTCCGGATGAAATCGCCTCGCTGATGAACGGACTTCCCCAGCAAACCATTGACGATATCGAATTCGCCCAAGCGCAAATCCGCCGCTTCGCGGAGGCGCAGCGGGCCGCGCTGGTCGATATCGAAGTCGAGACACTTCCGGGTATCCGTTTGGGGCATAAGAATATTCCGGTTGCGAGCGTGGGTTGTTACGTTCCCGGCGGCCGCTACCCGATGGTGGCGTCGGCGCATATGTCGGTGCTCACCGCCAAGGTGGCGGGTGTGCCTCGGGTCGCTGCCTGCACCCCACCGTTGAACGGTGTGCCACCGGCTGCAACTGTCGCCGCTATGTCGTTGGCCGGTGCCGATGAAATCTATTTGCTCGGCGGAATTCAGGCGGTCGCCGCGATGGGTTTGGGGACCCAAACCATCGCACAGGTGGATATGTTGGTCGGGCCCGGCAATGCCTTTGTCGCCGAAGCCAAACGCCAATTGTTCGGCCGCGTCGGCATCGACCTGCTGGCCGGCCCAACCGAGACCCTGATCGTCGCCGACGACAGCGCCGACGCCGAAATGTGCGCCACCGATTTGCTGGGGCAGGCCGAACACGGCCCGACCTCCCCGTCCATTCTTTTGACCACATCGGTCAAGATCGCCAACGAAATCCAGGCCGAAATCGACCGGCAACTCGCCGTTCTTCCAACCGCCGAGATCGCCGGAGCCGCTTGGCGCGACCATGGCCAGGTGATCCTGTGCGACACGGACGAAGAACTTCTGAGCGAGGCCGATCGGATCGCGTCGGAGCATGTGCAGATTCTGACGCGCGAGCCACGGTGGTTTCTGGAACGGATGCGCAATTATGGGGCGCTATTTTTGGGCAAGGAAACCAATGTCGCTTACGGTGACAAGGTGATCGGCACAAATCACACGCTGCCGACGAAGCGCGCTGCCCGATATACTGGCGGACTGTGGGTGGGAAAATTCCTTAAAACCGTCACCTATCAGCAGGTCAGTCCGGAAGCAACGGCGATGATAGGAGAATATTGCTCGCGCCTATGCGCTATCGAGAATTTCGCCGGCCATAAGGAGCAAGCCGATTTGCGCGTGCGCCGGTATGGCGGCAAGAATACTGCGTGAGAAATCGAAAGGGGAAACAACCATGAGCGAAGTCGAAATCCTGGCCACTGGCCTGGGCTTTCCGGAAGGACCGGTAGTCTGCCCGGACGGATCCGTTGTCCTGACGGAAATCCGTAACAATCGGTGCAGCCGTGTGGCGCCGGACGGCACGACGACGGTGTTCTCCCGCTGCGGTGGTGGACCGAACGGTTTGGCGTATGGGCCGGATGGCGCATTGTATCTATGCAATAACGGTGGATCGAAATACGTCGAGGGTCACTCGATGGGCATCGCGCCGCATCCGGACTACAAGTTCGGGTCGGTGCAACGTCTCGATCCGAAAACCGGTGCGATGACGTTGCTGTACAAGGATTGCGACGGTTTCGATCTGTCGGCACCGAACGATTTGGTGTTCGATACGTCCGGTGGATTCTATTTCACCGATCTGGGCAAGCGTTATGCACGGCATCGCGACCATGGCGGGGTCTATTACGCACTGCCGGATGGATCGAAGATTGTCCGCATCGCGTTTCCGGTGCTTAGCCCGAACGGCTGCGGCCTGTCGCCGGACGGCAAGATACTTTATGTCGCCGATACGGAAGGTGCGCGTTTGTGGGCGTTCGATATCGTTGCGCCGGGTGTCCTGGCGCCCGCTAAACCGCATGCGCCGCATAGCGGTCGGGTGATCGCCGGTCTCGGGTCGAATGCACGATTCGACAGTCTTGCTGTCATGGCCAGCGGCAACGTCGCGGTGGCGACACTGAGCACGGGCTATATCACGG
>JBAXFK010000090.1:0-15207 GCA_037139955.1 Rhodospirillales bacterium | reverse complement strand
GTGTACGCGGGCCGATCGGTGTCGGCGCCGACCAATTGGTTATCGAATTTAACGGGACCAACACGTATATCGACGACAGGATTGCATACGCGGCGGCTTAGCCGAGGGCGCCGACACCGATCGGCCCGCGTACACCGCCCCGGTCAGCGCCCGCCGATTTTCCGGATCGCCGCCAACACATCGGCCTCCGCCCCGGCCGGCCGACCCGCCGCGAGCCATAGGCTCAGCAGCGCGCTAGCGAACACGATCGCACCGACGCCGATCCCGGACGCGAGCGGCCCTAGGCCGTTTCCCGCTGTCGTTGGCACCCAACCCAAGCCTGTCCCCCAAAGCACCGCGACCATCGCCGCTGTTGCCAACGCCGGCCGCCAAATCTGCTCTGCCAGCGCTCCTGGCCCGATTCCGAATCGCCGCATCGCCGTCGCCAGAATTGTCCCTTGCTCGGCGACGATCGCCAGTGCCGCCGCGATCGCCGCGCCCGTTGCGCCGTAGGCGGGCACCAATGCCAGCAGCAGTGCCACCCGCAACGCCGCCCCGCCCAGCGTAATCCCGACCAATGGCTTCAGCTGGGCATAGGCACTGAGCAGATGCTGACTAAGGTGCCCGAACACCAGCATCGTGCCGGCGACACCCAACACTTGCAGAACCGGCACCGCGCTTTCCCAGCCCGGCCCCAGCGCCAGCCGGGCCAGCGGCGCCGCCACCAGCGACAAGCCCATCCCGATGGGCAGCGCCGGCAGCGCGCAAAATCCGATCAGCCGGAGGAAAGTGTCGCCCAACGCGGCGCCCGCATGCCGTCCTGCGGCAAAGCCGGAAAAGGCGGAACGCCCGAGCGGCTCGATGAGTTCGGTCATGGGTAAGGCTGCGATTTCGGCGCCGAGGCTGTAGAAGCCGAGCACCGAAGCGCCACCGATGCGCCCCAGAATCAAACTGTCGCTGCGATCGCGCAGCAGCGCCACGAGGCTGAGCAGCCACGTCCAAACGGAGTAACCGACCAGCGTCCGCCACGCCCGCAGCCCGAAGCGGGGTCGAAATGGATGCATAACGTACGTCATCGCCATCCGCATCGAACGATTGACGATCATGCCGCACAGCATCGCCGCATAGCTCTTCAACAGGAACGCCGCCGCGATCGCGGCAAGAATACCGCACAGCTTCGGCAGCACCATCAGCGCGAATTCTTTGTGGAATGTCATGTTCCGCCGGAAATCGACCGCGCCGATATTGCTCAGACCGTCCAGCAGCGGCAGCAGAGCAACAACCAGCAGCACCGGCCCCAGGCGGGCCTCGCCGAAGAAGCCGGCGGCGGGAAAGGCCGCAACGACCACGATGGCACTGGCGACCAAGCCGCGCAGCGCATTCATCGTAAAGGCGGTGTCGTAAACCGACCGGGTCGGAGCAGCCTCCCGAATAACGGCCTCATCGGTGCCAAGGCTCATAAGGCCATCGACCGACTGCACGAAGCCGGTCGCCAGCGCGATGAGGCCGAAATCGGCCGGCACCAACAAACGGACCAAAACCAGCGTACTGGTCAGGCCCAACACCCGCATGCCCAGACGCCAGGCCATCACCCAGCCGGCGCCCCGCGCGGTGCGCGCGAGCAGCGAACCGGTCAATCCGGGGGGTTATCCAGCGGTGCGCGATCCGCATAGAATCCGGATGTGAAACTGTGGCGGTCGTGGGTATGCAGCTTGATCGGCGTGCGTTCGGCGTATAGCGGGGCAGCGAAGCGCGGGCCAATCCAGGCTCGAATGCCCCGACGAACCGACAAATCGCCGCCCCCCGCCATTTCGTAAACCAGATCGGGGTGCAAAATCGCGATCGAGCCGTGCGACCGCGCGAGCGGCTGGCGTTCCAGCCCGCCACGACGGATCGCGGTCAGCAAGCGATCGGAATGGTGGCTTTCTTCTTGGGCTAGACCCTGCGCGTCCATGCGCCGGGCCTCTTCGATCGATTTGTAGCGGCCGGTATAAAGGTATTCCGGCAGGCGATGGCTACCGGGATAGACATACAACGCCTCGCCCGCCGGCGAATCGTCCAAATCGATCCAAACTGTCGCCGCATGGCGTTGCACCGAATGGCCGAACGATGCGGAGTCCCGCTGCGGCAAGCGGGCAATGGGCCGCAAGACGCCCTCGGTCGCGGTCACCGTCAACGGGCTGTCGAACAGTTCCGTTAGGAACCCGGCGATCGGCGCCGCCAGGATCAGCGAGCGGATGGCCTTGGACAGCATATGCGGGTCCAGCACGGCAGCGGGATTGGGCGTCAGTTCGGGCACCCAGGCCATTGGGTCCGGCCCTAAGACCGGGCAGCGGAACAGGGTGTCGGGCACCATGCCGGCGAATAATTGCTCTAGCGCCAACTTCGCCGGCGCCAAGCGATCCTGCGACGTGCCCAATTCCAGAACCGCGAACCCGTTCTGCACCCAGGATCGCAGCCGGTCCGCCTGGCGATCGGCGATGCGCCCGAGGTCGAGGCGATTCTGTATCCGATCGAATGCATCGGCCCGATCGGTCCAGCCACCGCCGAACGGAGACGGTGCGGCACCCGGATTGTCGGGACGCGGCGCCCGAGCATGCGGAAGGAAGCCGCGCGCGCGGCCATAGCGAATGAAATGGGAGACGGCATCGCCGCGAGTGGGCGCCCGCCCTAGATCGGTCGCGACGATCGGATAGGCCGCCAAATAGAAATCGGGGTCCACATCGTTGGGCAGCCGGCCCTCCCGCCGCCCGTGCTTGTCGTAATGGTCCCACGCGTTCTCGACGATATGGGCCTCGATTGCGTCGATCAGTCCGGGATTCCGGCGCAGGTAGCCGGCCTCATCGAACAGATCGCGATCCTGGGGTCGAATGAGTTCGGCCAATTTAGCATCCTATGCCGTTCGCGCGCGGCAATATTGGGGAAATCGCAGCGCGGTGTAACATGCCGCGAGACCGGCGACGCTCCAAGAGGGGGGCTCTGTGTTTGCATCGCTGTTTGACCCCTGCGGACCCCGCCGCTAGAACCCGCGCCAATTGCTTTCATCCATCCCCTGGGGGACCCTTCTTTTGAGCACCGTGTTGCTGATCGTCCACCTGTTCGTCACCCTGGCGCTGATCGGTGTCGTGCTGATCCAGCGTAGCGAGGGCGGGGGTCTGGGTATCGGCACCTCCCAGGGGATGGGATCGTTCATGTCCGGGCGCGGAACCGCCAATCTCCTGACCCGCACGACGGCGATCCTGGCCGGAATCTTCATGGTATTGTCGCTGAGCTTGGCATTGATGAACCGCGGCAGCACCGCGTCGCAGAAATCGTTGCTCGATTCGGCCCCGGCATCCAGCACCACGCCGGTCGCACCGCTGCCGCCTGCGAAGCCGGCCGTTCCGACGAACTGATCGTCTCCGTTCACTTTTCTTCAACGACGGCCGAATAACGCTCGGGAGGGCTTCCCCCCTCCCGAGTCGGCCACGTATACGGGGCGCCCATGACGCGGTTTGTATTCATCACTGGCGGCGTGGTTTCCTCCCTTGGCAAAGGCATCGCCTCGGCGGCGCTCGGCGCGCTGCTCCAGGCGCGCGGCTATAAGGTGCGGCTGCGCAAGCTCGACCCCTATCTGAACGTCGATCCCGGCACCATGAGCCCCACCCAGCATGGGGAAGTCTTCGTCACCGACGACGGCGCCGAGACCGATTTGGACCTGGGCCATTACGAGCGCTTCACCGGCGTTCACGCCACCCAACGCGACAACACCACCACCGGCCGCATATATGCCGACGTAATTGCCAGGGAACGCGCGGGATTGTTCCTCGGCGCGACCATCCAAGTCATCCCCCACATCACCGACGCCATCAAAGACGTCATCCGCCGCGACACCGCCGATCACGACTTCATCCTAGTAGAGATCGGCGGCACCGTCGGCGACATCGAAGGCCTGCCCTTCCTGGAAGCCATCCGCCAGCTCGGCAACGAACTCGGCCCTGAAGCCTCGATGTTCGTACATCTGACATTGGTGCCATACATCCCATCGGCCGGGGAACTGAAAACCAAGCCGACGCAGCACTCGGTCAAGGAACTGCTAAACGTCGGCATCCAGCCGCAAATGCTGCTGTGCCGCTGCGACCGTCCGATCCCGGAAAGCGAACGACGCAAGATCGCGTCGTTCTGCAACGTGCGGGCCGAGGCCGTGATTCCCGCGCTGGATGTCTCCCCGATCTACGCTGTGCCCATCGCCTATCATGGAGAAGGCATGGACCGAGAAGTGCTGCGGCATTTCCGCATGCCTTTCGATGGCGAACCCGATCTGTCGCGCTGGCACAAGATCGTCGATGCCATGAACACGGCCGAGGGCGAAGTCCGCATCGCCGTCGTCGGCAAATACACCAAACTGCTCGACAGCTATAAATCGCTCGCCGAAGCGCTGACCCATGGCGGCATCGCCAACCGGGTGAATGTCAAGCTCGAATGGGTCGATAGCGAAATATTCGACAAGCCCGATGCCGTCGCGCGCCTAGAAGGTGTCCACGGAATTCTTGTACCTGGCGGCTTCGGCGAACGCGGCACCCAAGGCAAAATCGCCGCCGTACGGTTCGCCAGGGAGCGTAAGGTGCCGTTCTTCGGCATCTGCTTCGGCATGCAAATGGCCGTGATCGAGGCTGCCCGCGACCTTGCCGGTGTGCCTACCGCATCGTCCACGGAATTCGGCCCCTGCGACGATCCCGTCGTCGGCCTCATGACGGAATGGACGCACGGCAACACGGTGGTGACCCGCGCGGCGGACGGGGATCTGGGCGGGACAATGCGACTGGGATCTTACACGGCCGTACTGACCGAAGGTTCGCTGGTGCGCGCCATCTACGGCGACGCGGCAACCATCGAGGAACGGCACCGGCATCGCTACGAGGTCAACGTCAACTACAAAACCAGACTAGAGGCGACCGGCATGCGGTTTTCCGGCATGTCCCCCGATGGGCAATTGCCGGAAATCGTGGAATTGCCGGGGCATCCGTGGTTCGTCGGCGTGCAGTATCACCCCGAGCTGAAGTCGAAGCCTTTCGAACCGCACCCGCTTTTCGCGAGCTTTATCGAAGCTGCGGTCAAGCAGGCGCGGCTGGTTTAGGGCCGCTATTCCCGCGTGTTCGAACGATTACGGATGCGGCCCCCAAGGTGCCGCCGTCAGTAACTTCACTTCCTGCGAGACCACCAGCGGGCGAAATTTGCTCGCGAACCCATCGACGAAATCGCTGTTCGAAAACACCGAGGCCCAGTGCGCCCGCCGATCCGCGTCGTCATCGAACTTCCACAGATGCACCAGTTGGTTGATCGTACCCGTATCGGCCTGAAAATATCCCACCAGTTTCTTGTCCTGGCCGCCCTTCACCAGCGCCGGATATCCCAGTTCGGTGTAGAGCTTCACAGCCTCCCCCATCTTGCCGACAACCAGGGTGTAGGTACGCATTTCGTAAACAGCCATGGGTTTCCTCCTTCGGTCATGGTGGCCTAAACTTTGGCCAGTCCGATAAAAATCGCAAGGAGACGCACGTCATGAGCCGTTACGACACCACCGCCCCGATCCGTTATCCCGATCCCGACATTATCGTTCTCGACGCCCGTTTCCAGCACATGGTACTCGGTCATGCCTCGATCGAACGAATCGCGACGGGGTTTCGTTTTACCGAAGGGCCGGCTTATTTCGGCGACGGACGGTATTTGCTGTTCTCCGATATTCCCAACGATGCGCTGCTGCGCTGGGACGAAATTACCGGACAGGTCGCCACGTTGCGCAATCCGGCCGGATACCCGGATGGTAACACGCGCGACAAACAAGGCCGGTTGATCACCTGCGAACTTGGCAGCCGCACACTCACACGTACCGAACACGATGGAACGGTTACAGTTCTGGCATCGCATTTCGAGGGCGTGCAACTCACCGGTCCGAACGATGTCGTGGTGAAATCGGACGGAACGATTTGGTTCAGCGACAACGGGGCCGGTATCCGCGGCAACTATCTCGGCGACAAGGCGACACCGGAATTGCCATATCGGGTCTACAAGCTCGACCCCATCACCGGCCGGCTGTCGATCGCGGTCGGCGACATGGCGCGCCCGAACGGTCTGGCATTTTCGCCGAACGAGGATCGGCTTTATGTTGTCGATACCCCATCCGGCCCCAAAACGACCTATGTCTACGATATCGTCGATGGCAAGGCTGTAAACGGACGCATCTTCTTCGATGCCCAACCCGGCTATACCGATGGCATTCGTGTCGATACCGAGGGCAATATCTGGTGTGGCTTCTCCGGTGGCCCCGGCGAGGACGGCGTCGCGGTGTTTGCCCCCGACGGAGTCATGATCGGACGCATCTTGCTACCGGAGCGCTGCGCCAATGTGTGCTTCGGCGGACGTAAACGGAATCGGCTGTTCATGACAGCCAGCCAATCGGTTTACGCGCTATACGTCGAGGCCCAGGGCTGCCCTGGGGGCTAACCGCCTACTCGTGCCGTAACGCCTCCACCGGATCTGTCCGAGCCGCCCGCCAGCTCGGATAGATCGTGGCGAGGAGGGATAATGCCAACCCCAAAACGACCACTCGTACAACATCGCCCCAGTCGATAGTATTGGGCAGTTGTGTCAGCATGAAGACCGAGGACGAAAAGACCTCCCCGCCCGTCATCCGTTCGATCGCATGTTGAATTGCGTGGATATTGCGACAGAACAGCACGCCGATCGCCGTGCCGATCAATGTACCGGATACGCCGACAAATGCGCCGCACATCAAGAAGATGCGCAGGATGGCGCCGCTGCTCGCACCGATAGTGCGCAGCACCGCAATGTCGGCGCGCTTGTCCTTCACCAACATGATCAACGATGAAATGACATTGAATGCCGCCACCAGCACGATCATACCCAGGACGATGAACATCGTGTCCTTCTGCACCTGCAACACCCCGATCAAGCCATCGTTGGCGTGCCGCCAATCGCGGACATAGGCGATTCGGGAATCGACCATCGACACCAACGACGGGCCGATCGCGTCCACCCGATTGGGGTCGTTCATGCGAATTTCGATGCCGGTCGCGCCATCTGCTTTCTGAAAGAACGCCTGTGCGGAGGCCAGCGGCAGAAACACGATCGAATTGTTATAGTCGCTCAATCCCGCATCGAAGACCGCCACAACCTTGTAGGCCCTGACACGGGGAATGGTCCCGAACGCGGTCGCGGCCCCCTGCGGCGAAATCACCGTCAGCGGATCGCCGACCCGCAGCCGGTATGTGTTCGCCAACCCGACCCCGATCGCGATCGCATCGTCGCCAACGAATTTATCCAGACTGCCGTCGAGAATATTGTCGCTGACCGGATGCAGCGCGCGCAAATCGGCCTGCGCCATACCGCGCACCAGGCCACCGCGCGACGCCCCGCTCGCGTTGGTCAGCAATGCCTGCCCGTCCAGCACAGCCGTCACCGAGGCGACATTTGGCAGTTTCCCGACATTGGCAACGATTTGCTTGTAGCCGTCGATTTTCTGCCCGGCATAGGCCTCGATCGTTACATGTCCGTTGGCCCCGAGGATGCGGCTCACCAATTCGGTTTGAAACCCGCTCATGACCGAGGTGACGACGATCAACGTCGCCACCCCGAGCGCGATGCCCACGAGGGAAAAAATCGCGATGATGGACACGAACCGTTCGCCCTTGCGGGCACGCAGATAGCGGCCGGCAACCATGCGTTCGAAAGGGCCGAACATGGGCTTAGCTGCGGATTTTCGCCAGCGCATCCTCCGGCGAGACCTCGATGCGTTCACCGGTTGCGCGGCGTTTCAGTTCGACCTTGCCGGCCGCCGCGCCGCGGGGTCCGACGATGATTTGCCAGGGGTGCCCCATCAGATCGGCGTCGTTGAACTTCACACCGGCGCGGTCGGAACGATCGTCGTACAGCGCGTCGCCGGCCAATGCCGCGTAGAGCGACTCGCACAGGGCGTCGCAGGCCGTGTCGCCGTTTTTCAAATTGAGGATCGCAGCCTTGAACGGTGCGATCGCATCCGGCCAGATAATGCCGGCGTCGTCGTGGCTGGCCTCGATGGCCGCGCCGACCAGCCTGGACACGCCAATGCCGTAGCTGCCCATTTCCGGATGGAACATCTTCCCATCCGGACCGGCGACGGTGGCATTCATCGCCTTGGTATATTTGGTGCCGAAATAGAAGATGTGCCCGACCTCGATCCCGCGCCCCTCGCGCCGATTGGCTTCGGGGATTTCCGCCCACTTCGTCGTGTCGTGTTTTTCGTCGGTCGCGGCGTAGCGGGACGTGATATCGGCGAAGAACTTATCCAGGTCCGGCGAGGCACCATCGGCCAGATAGTCCACCCCTTCGAACGAGGAGTCGTAATACACTTGGCTCTCCCCGGTCGGGGCCAGCACGATGAATTCATGCGACAAATCGCCGCCGATCGGACCGGTATCGGCGACCATCGGAATGGCTTTCAACCCCATGCGCTGGAAGGTGCGCATATAGGCCAACATCATACCGCGATAGGCGCGCACCGCGCCGGCATGGTCCACGTCGAAGGAATAGGCGTCCTTCATCAGAAATTCGCGCCCGCGCATCACCCCGAACCGGGGCCGCACCTCGTCCCGGAATTTCCATTGAATGTGATATAGATTGATCGGCAGATCGCGATACGATTTCACCGACTGGCGAAAGAGATCGGTAATCATTTCCTCATTGGTCGGACCATAGAGCATTTCCCGCTCGTGCCGATCGACAATGCGCAGCATTTCCTTGCCGTAATCGTCGTAGCGCCCGCTTTCCCGCCACAGCTCCGCCGGCTGAATGGTCGGCATGAGCACTTCCTGTGCCCCGGCGGCATTCTGCTCTTCCCGCACGATGCGCTCGATATTGCGCAACACGCGCAGGCCGAGGGGCAGCCACGCATAAATACCGGCGGAGGTCTGACGCACCAAGCCGGCGCGCAGCATCAGCCGATGCGACGCGATCTGCGCCTCCGACGGGATTTCCTTGATGGTGGGGATGAAGGCGCGTGACAAACGCATGACGGGGAGAGTTCCTATCGACCGAATTCCGCGACCCTACCCTCGCTCGGCACCGGCCGCCAGATGGGTAGACCAGACCGGAAGATTTGTGCGCTGCACAATATATTTTTGAAAGAAAACGACAATTTAGGGCGAAAATATGGTGGTTCGTGCGTGACTCCCACGACAGTATTGGTTACTAACCGGTAGCCCCGTGCCCGGGCGTCAATCAGGGCAAAGTTTGGGGAGGAAACACTAAGCGCGCGGCCAGCCCTGGGGGATATCCCGGAGCTGGCCGAAGTCGTCTTAACCGGCCAGAATACCGTGCCGGAAACTCAGCCAATCGTTAAGAATAACGACCAGCGATGTCGCGAACACGATCGTCGCCACAATTGTAGTGATGAACACCTTGCGCCACATGCGCGCCTCCCGAGGGGCGCCGCGCCAACCCGTGAGATTATCGGCGTCGGACTCCGGCTGCGTGCCGATCGGTAGCACCGCGAACAAAGTCAGCATCCAGATCATGATGTAGAGTACGACGCCGGTTGCCCAGTTCATGGCGGCCACTGCTCCCAGAGATGGTCGGGTCGAGCCCGACCAAGACGTTGAGGGGTCAAACCCGCAGCAAATGCACATCCACCAGCGGGCGCTTCTGCAACCGCCGGCCCAGCGCCCGTCGCAGGGCGGTTTTCGCCGCTTCCTGCAATGCCGCGTTGTCCCTGCGCACCGCTTTCGGCAAGTCGGCCACCGCTTCGGTAAACTCGTAGGTCACACGATCGGCTTCGTCGTCGTCCGCCTCGAACAGGCCGGGCGCACTGATCTTCGCCCTACCGATCGGAAGGCCCGTTTCGTCCACCGCCAGACTCGCCAGCACCACGCCATTGTATAGCATGCGGCGGCGGGCATTCATCACCTCGCCCTTGAGCGGCACCAACCGAGGCCCATCCAACACCATGCGTCCGACCGGCGCGCTGTCGACGATCTCCGGCAGGCCGCCCGTCAACGAGAGAATGTCGCCATCCTCTATCAACGTTGGGATAGCGCCGAGTTCGCGCGCAAGCTCGGCATGCGCCGACAGATGCCGCCACTCGCCATGGACCGGGACCGAATATTTCGGCTTCACCAGAGCGTACAGGCGGCGCAACTCGTCGCGCGCGGGATGGCCGGACACATGCACCATGTGATCGGCGTCGGTCATCAGATGCACGCCGCGCCGAACCAAATGGTCCTGCACCGTGCCGATTGCCCGCTCGTTTCCCGGAATCATGCGGGACGAGAAAATGACCGTGTCGCCTTCGCCCAACGCCACGCGAGGATGCGTGTCCAGCGCGATCCTGGACAATGCGCTGCGGCCTTCGCCCTGGCTGCCGGTCGCGATGATGCAAATGCGATCGTCGGAGATGTCGTCGATATCGTCCTCGGTCAAGAACGGCGGCAGACCTTTGAGGTAGCCGCACTCCCGCGCCGCCGCGTCCATATTGCGCAGCGAGCGTCCGACCAGTGCCGTGCTCCGCCCCGCATCCCTTGCGGCGATGGCAATCGATTCCATGCGCGCGACATTGCTGGCAAAACAGGTCACCACGACACGACCGCGCTTGATGCCCCGGATCAAGGCACTGAGGCTGCGCCGCACATCGGCCTCGCTGCCCGAATGGCCTTCGACCATCGCATTGGTGCTATCGCAGATCATCGCCAGCACGCCGCGTTCGCCAAGTGCCGCCAACGCCGCCTCATCCGAAGGCGGGCCCAGCAGCGGCGTTGGGTCCAACTTCCAGTCGCCGGTGTGCAGCACCAGCCCGTACGGCGTGTCGATCGCCAACGCCTGCGATTCCGGAATGGAGTGGGACATGCGGATGAACTGCAATTTGAACGGGGTCAGGTCGATTGAGCCGCCGGTCGGAATGACATGCAATTTGACCTGGTTAATCAGTCCGGCCTCACTCAGCTTGCGCTTCAGCACACTCGCGGCGAAGGGCGTCGCATAGACGGGGCAACGCAATTGCGGCCACACATGCGCCACCGCGCCCAGATGGTCTTCGTGCGCATGGGTAATGACCAAACCCAGCAGCGCGTCCCGCCGTTCGGCGATGAACATGGGATCGGCCATCATCACATCCACCTCGGGATGTTCCGCGCCGCCAAAGCCGATGCCGCAATCCACCGCCAGCCACAGGTCGCCCCGCGACGTTTTGCAACGATAGAGATTGAGATTCATACCGATTTCGCCCGTTCCGCCCAAAGGCAGGAACGCAAGGTCGCCAATCGCCGCGTTCATGAAATCCTGTCGATGCCCCATATGTCGAGCGCCCTATACATGGGATACGCAGGGCGCGTCGAGCAATTCGCGCGTTACTCCGGCTCGATCAGCCGGGTGCGCTCGCGCGGCATGGCCGGCGCGGGATTGCGTTCCGCCAACATCCGCAGCCCGTCCAGAGTCAGATCGGGCAGAATATGGTGGATCATCGTCGTACCTTCGGAGAATAAGGGCGCCAGACCGCCGGTCGCCACGACTTTCATAGGCGCGCCGAACTCGGCTTTGATGCGGGTCAGCAGCCCCTCGATCAAGCCGATATAGCCCCAATAAACGCCGGATTGCATCGCGGGCACGGTGGAACGCCCAATCACCGATTGCGGTCGTCCCATCCCGATCCGCGGCAGACGGGCGGCGGCCTGATGCAGAGCCTCCAGCGAGAGGTTCACCCCGGGGCAGATCACCCCGCCCAGATATGCGCCGGTCTCGTCGACCACGTCGAATGTCGTCGCGGTGCCGAAATCGACCACGATCAGCGGTCCGCCGAATTGCTTGTGCCCGGCCAAGGCATTGAGCAAACGATCCGCCCCGACCTCGTTCGGGTTATCGACCCGGATTTCGAAACCCCAGTTCAGATGCGCCCGAGCGATCAGGGGCTCGACGTTGAACCAGTCGCGGCAGAGGCGACGCAAATGGTACAGCGCGGCGGGCACCACGGTGCCGATCACGGCGGCTTCGATATCGCTGGGTTTCAGACCGGTGTGATTGAGCAGCGTCATCAACCAGACGGCATATTCGTCGGAGGTGCGTTGCGCGTCGGTGCGAATGCGCCAGGAGCCGCGCCAGCCCTCGGCGCCCTCCTTGGGATCGTGCACCGCGAAGACGACATTTGTGTTGCCCGCATCGACGACAAGAAGCATGCGTGAATTCCCGCTGTAACCGGGCGGACATGATAGAAGGGGTCGGTGGCTGTCAACCTTCCGACGGTGGCTGCCCCGAACAGACGAAGTGCGGATTCTCCCACCCAGCCTTACCGTATAGCAACGGTGTCCCGTCCACATTGCAGACCGAACCGCCGGCTGCCTCCAGCACCGCCTGCGGCGCTCCGGTATCCCATTCCATGGTGCGGCCGAAGCGGGGATAGAGATCGGCGATCCCCTCGGCGAGACGGCAGAACTTCAGGCTGGAGCCGTAGTTGCGGATTTCCGCGACCGTCCGGCCGTCTAGGAACGCGTCCAGTTCCGGACCGGCGCCATGGTGCCGGCTCGCGACGACCGTTACGCCTGCCTCCGGTATCGTTCGGGTGCGGATTTCGGTTTGTACGCCGTTGACCCGCTTCCAGGCCCCCTGCCCCACGATGCCGCCGAACAACTCCCCGGTCGCAGGCACGCCCACCACGCCCAGAACAACCCTGCCATCGCGCACCAGCCCGATGTTCACCGCGAAATCGTCGGAACCGGAGGTAAATTCGCGGGTACCGTCCAGCGGATCGACCAGCCAGAAAGCCGGTGACACGGCTTGCGTGTGTCCGGCGGCGGATTCTTCCTCGGCAACGACCGGAATACTGGGGCATGCAGCCCGCAAACCCGCAACGATCAGCGCCTCGGCGGCGCGATCGGCCTCGGTCACGACGGAACGGTCTTCCTTGCGCTCGACTTCGAAGCCGCCGGCGCGGATTTCCAATATGACGGTGGCCGCTCGCAGGGCCAGACCGGCCGCGAGTTCCAACAAAGCAGCATCGTCCATCGGGTCTACCAATACGGTCTCCGGCATTGCGGTCGCTACGATCGGCCGAGCGAGCATCGCCTCGGCGAGTTGGTGCACCTGATTGACTTCGAGGCCGCGTAGGCAGGCCAGGTTCCGCGGACAGTCGGCCGCAACTGCAAGATAGCAGGGGCTGCATGTCATATTGCGCCGCATGGCCACGGCGCGATCCCCGACCGGTCCCCATTCGGACGCGTCGACGACGCCGGAGTGGATGCCGATGGTCGATAAGCCCATGGCAGCCGCGATGTGCTTGGGGCCGCTATCGTTGCCGATATATAACACGCAGGCTGCCAGCAGCCTCGGCAGCGCCACCAACGACGTCTGCCCTGCCATCGAACCGACGCAATCGGTGTGCAAGACACTGTCCATCAGTGCATCGGCGATCGGAACCTCATCCGGGCCGCCGACCAGGAGCACGTTCACGCCATTCTTCTCGATTAACAAATCCATCAGCGCGGAAAAATGTTCTTCCGGCCACTGATTGGTGATGTTACCGGCACCTGGATGGATGGCGACCACGGGTTTGTCGAAAAGCGGCTGGATATGCAGCGGCAAATCCGCGATCGGCATCGGTTCCGGAGACGGCCGCATCAAAGCGCGATCGGATTCGGTCGCCGCGCCGATGGCTGCCACCAACGACAGCAAATCGTCGACGACGTGAGCGCGTTTACGTTGCAACGTCTTATCGCCGTCCCATTCCAACGCAATATCGAGAAACGGGAATTGCCCCATGTAATCGAAACCGGCCAGAAAACGCGCTCCGGTTTGACGCAGAATATCGCGGGTGGACAGATGTTTGCGCAAATCGACCGCGAGGTCGTACCGTTGCGGTTTGAGACTTGCATTCAGTTCGGCCAGATCGTCGGCTGTCAGCTCGCGCTCACCCAATTGAGACCGCGCATGGAAGAACGCAAATTCGATGAACTCGTCGATCGCCGGTTCCAGCGTGGCGAAAGCGCGCGAGGCCGGCCCGGCGAGTACGTCGATCTTTGCATTTGGAAACAGATTCTTAAGCTTGCGGATCGCTGGTAAAGCGGTCACGAAATCGCCGATATGGTCGAGCTTGACCACCAAAATGCGTTGGATGTCCCCGACACGGAACAGCGGATGACCGGCATGGACGTATTCGGTTGCCTCGTCTTCCGGTCGGAAATCGTCGGCATGACGCGACAGATTCGGATTGAAATACGGATCGCCCGCCGCGAATTGCGTCTTCCAGTGATTGTTGAAATGCGTGAGATTATACACGTCCTTCAGCCGTTCCCGGCTGGCGAGTTCGTGATGAATCAACGTCGCATAGGGCGTGAAGACTGTCAGATAGCCGGCCTTATGGGATCGCAGGCAGAAATCCAGATCGTTGTTGACGATCTCATGCGCCTCATCGAAACGCCCCAAGGTTTCGAACAGTTCGCGCCGCACCAGCAGGCAGGCGCCAGTCACGGCCACGACGTTACGCTGCGTTAAAGCCAAACCGAAATAGCCGGGTTCGTCCTCGGCGGCGAAGCGGAAGGCGTGGCGGCCGATGCCGTTGTTGGCCAGGAACATGCCGGCATGCTGCACTTTGCGATCGGGATAAAGCAGCTGCGGTCCGACAATTCCGACCTCGGGCCGCTGGCCGTGTTCCATCAATACTTCCAGCCAGTCTGCCTGCCAGAATTCGATGTCGTCGTTGAGGAACAACAGAAACTCGCCGTCCGCGACATCGACAGCGGTGTTATTGAAGCGCGACCAGCTGAACGCGTACGGCATGTCGACGATCTTATCGGCGTGCTGCTGCAACCAGATCTTCCATACCATCTGGCTGTCGGGAATATTGTCGATGACGATGATTTCGTAATCGGGGTAGGTCGTTTTTGCCCGCAGGGTGTCGATGCAGGTTTCGATATAGCCATGCGCCGCGCAGGTCGGCACGATAATCGATACCTTGCCCTTGACGGGCACACTGCGCCGATAGCGCCAAGTCCCCGCGATCGCCCCCGGCAAGACCTCGACCGCTGTATTCCGCCGTTCGGCCGCCCGCAACAGCGCGGCTTGTTCGATTTCAGCGCTGTCCAGCACCGCCGCCCCCCGCGCGCAAATCAGCTTCGGAAGGTGATGGATCTGCTTAGCCAGTTCCGTGGCGCGCAGCACCAGATCGTATTCGCCCTGCGCGGCGATATCGGCCGGCGAGAGCGCCAGCGTGGC
>JBAXFK010000089.1:0-15208 GCA_037139955.1 Rhodospirillales bacterium | reverse complement strand
GGAAGACGGTTCCCCGTCCCAGACCGGCGACGCCGAATCGGGCGATGAGACCGAAGGCGAGGACGGCGGCACAATCGAAGACGCCATCGCAGCCGAAATCGGCACCCATGCGCCGACCGAAGCCGATGCGGACGTCGAAGCGGCGCCAGTCGGCGAAGAACCGGCGACGGAAGCCGCACCCGAAGCCACCGATGGCGACGAGGACGGTAAAGGTCGTCGTCGTGGACGTCGGGGCGGACGCCGCAAGCGGCGGGACGGCACCGAGGGCGATCTACTCGCTGCGGCGGAACCCGACGCGGAACAACCCGAACTGCCTCCCGCTCCGGTTTACGTCGCCCCGGCTTATGCCGGCCCGACGCCCGCCAATCCGTTCGGCGGCGAGGTGTTCGACATTTTCGACGTTCTGGAACAAGCCGAACAACGCGCTGCCGCTGCCGTGCATACGGTAGCACCGCAACCGGTCGCGGAGCCGGAGCCCGCGCCGGAACCCGTGTCCGAACCGGAACCCGTGTCCGAACCGGATCCCGTGGTCGAACCCGTGGCGGTTGTGGAACCGGAACCCGTACCGGAACTTGCTGCTGCGCCGGAACCGGTGCCGGAACCGGTCGCGGAAATTGCCCCGGCGCCCGAACCGGAACCTGCCCCCGAGCCGGAAACGGTCGTCGTCGCGGCACCCGCGCCGGAGCCTGAACCCGTGCGGGAAGAACCGGTTGCCGGCCCGGCGATCCAGCCGATCGTGATCGGCGAAGCCCCCCCGGCGGAGAAAAAACGAGGCTGGTGGCGGCGCTAACCCCGCGCACCTTGCCATCCCGGTATGTGCCGGGATGGCAAGATAGCCGCTTCTTCGTGCGTTATTGGAACCGAACATGAGCCGTTTCTGGAGCCGCGCTGTCCACGATCTGCACCCCTATGTGCCGGGCGAGCAGCCGCGTATTCCCGATCTGCTGAAACTCAATACCAACGAAAGCCCGCTGGGCCCGTCCCCCCGCGTCGCCGCTGCCATCGCGACCGAATCCGGCGAGTCATTGCGACTTTACCCCGATCCCGAGGCGTTGCGCTTACGCGAGGTT
Source organism: Rhodospirillales bacterium (assembly GCA_037139955.1). Classification (GTDB taxonomy): domain Bacteria; phylum Pseudomonadota; class Alphaproteobacteria; order Acetobacterales; family Acetobacteraceae; genus Rhodopila. The sequence goes on along the minus strand of JBAXFK010000089.1, from coordinate 14,138 downwards.
CTGGCGGGCTATCATGGCGTGCGACCGGAACAAGTATTTGTCGGCAACGGATCGGATGAGGTTCTGGGCCACGCCTTCGCCGCCCTGCTGAAGCAAGACGCGCCACTGTTGTTTCCCGACATTACCTACAGCTTCTATCCCGTTTGGTGCGGCTTATTTGGCATTGCGTTCGAAACCGTACCATTGGACGCCACAATGGGCGTCCGCGTCGCCGATTACCGCCGCTCGGCCGGCGCCATCATCGTTGCGAACCCGAACGCGCCCACCGGTGTCGCATTGTCGCGCGCCGAAATCGCGACCTTGCTGACCGACCACCCGAATATTCCCGTCGTCGTCGACGAAGCCTATGTCGATTTCGGTGCCGAAACCGCCATTCCGCTGATCGCGACGCATCCGAACCTTCTTGTCGTGCATACCATGTCGAAATCCCGAGCACTGGCGGGGTTGCGGGTGGGTTACGCGATCGGGGACGCGGCCCTGATCCAGGGCCTGATCCGGGTCAAAGACAGTTTCAACAGCTACCCGCTCGGCCGCCCTGCGCAGGTCGGCGCGATAGCATCGGTGGAAGACGAAGACTGGTTCCAAGCCTCTCGCCGTTCGGTCATGGCGACACGGGACCGTATGACTGCGGGCCTAACCCGCCTCGGCTTTTCCGTCCTCCCCTCCGCCGCCAATTTCGTTTTCGTTCGACATGCAGATCGTTCCGGATTGGAACTATTCCGAGCACTGCGGGAAAAGGCGGTTCTGGTGCGGCATTGGGATAAACCGGGGATTGCGGATTATATGCGGATCACGGTGGGAACCGATGCGCAAACCGACCGTTTGCTCGCGACACTGGCCGAGATTTTGGGGCGGAACGCATAACGGGTCGCGCCTACTCAACCCAACGCGCGGCAGCCGCTGGATGCAGATCTGGCAGACGGTTGCCGGCGCCGAATAGCTTCTGGCGGTACGTTCCCGGCGCGTATTCGGTTTTATAAACCCCACGCTCCTGCAAGACCGGCACAACCAACTCGATAAAAGTGTCCAGACATTCCGGCATTACGGTGCGCGACAGGTTGAACCCGTCCACGTCCCCTTCTTCCTGCCATTGCATCAGCGCATCGGCGATTTGTTCGGCCGATCCGACCATCGGCGGCACGCGGCTGCCAAGGACGAAACGATCGATCAACATCCGCTTGCTCCACCCCTGCCCCAGGGCGGCGGCGATCGCCTCCACATTCGATTGGATCGCTCGATTATCGAAACCGTCGATCGGATCGTCCATGCCGAACCGAGCGAAATCGATGCCGAGGGAGGAACCGGCATGGGCCAGGGCGCCTTCGACACTGGCGTGGCGACGGTAATCTTCCAGCAGGTCGCGCGCTTCTTTCTCGGTGCGGCCGGTGACCACCGCGCAACCCACGAAGGCCAGCATCGGGCGCGGCGTCGAACGCGCCCGCAAATCCGACACGATCCTGCGCACATTCGCTCTGGTACTGCCGTTGACGAAGACGCATTCGGCGTGTTCGGCGGCGAAAATCCGGCCTCGATCGGATGCGCCGGCTTGATACAGAACCGGCGTGCGTTGGGGCGAGGGTTCCCATAACGGAACAGCATCGATTTGGAATTGTTTGCCCCGATGATGCACCGATCGGACTTTGGACGGATCGGTATAAACGCCAGAGGAACGATCGCGGACGACGGCATCGTCCTTCCATCCGCCTTCCCATAATCGGTAAATCGCGGCCATGTACTCATCGGCGAGATCGTAACGATCATCGTGCGCCATTTGGCCGGAGAAACCCATCGCGCGGGCCGCGCTATCGAGATAGCCGGTGACGATATTCCAGCCGATGCGCCCCTTGGTCAGGTGATCCAGCGTCGCCATGCGGCGGGCGAACAAGAAAGGGGTCTCGCAAGCGAGGTTGCAGGTCACCCCGAAGCCGAGATGCGTCGTCGCGTGCGCCATCGCCGGCACCAGCGCCATCGGATCGATCAGCGGAATTTGCACTGCATTGCGCAGGGATGGGGCGGGACTACCCTCGAACACGTCGTAGGCACCGAGAATGTCGGCGAGAAACAACCCGTCGAACAAGCCCTTTTCGAGTAATTTCGCCAGCGAAACCCAATGATCCAGCGACGTGTAATCCGCCGCTCGATCGCGCGGATGGGTCCACATACCGTGCTGGATGTGACCGACGCAGGCCATGTCGAAGGCATTGAGGCGAATTTGGCGCATGCTCAGCCCCCCGCGATCCGACCCACACCTTCTAGGATGCGGTCCTGGTCGTCGACTTCGCGGTCGTTCGGTTCGACCAACACATGGCCGACGCCGATCGCCTTGTAGTCCGCCAGCCGCGACCGCAATTCCGCCGCATCCACGCCATCCCAGCGAATACGCATGGAGATTGCAAAATCGGGGTCGGGACGCGCCTTGCGCAGACGTTCGACGATAGGCGCGATATCCGCCGGCGATTGGCGGCTACCATGCCATCCCTGCAATTTCGTTGCTCGATCTATCTGGCGGTTGGCGGTGCCACCGATCCAGATGGGGATGGGCACGACGGGACGCGGCAGCATGCGCATATTGTCGATTTTGGCATCGATCCATTTGGCTTCGAACGTAACGGGATCGTCGTACCAAACCGCTTGCATCATTGCGATGCCCTCGTCCATGCGGCGTCCGCGTTCTTTGAACGGCACGCCGAGAGCACCGAATTCGGCTTCCAACCAGCCGACGCCGGCCCCCAGAATCAACCGCCCGGCGGACAGTTCCTGCAAGGTACCGAGTTCTTTCGCCAAAGGCAGCGGATGACGCATCGGCAGCACCAGCACGGATGTACCCAAGCGCACGCGACGGGTCACGGAAGCGACCCAACCCAACACCACGACGGGATCGTAGAATACCGGCGTCGGCGGGTAGGGCGCGTCCTTGGGCACGACGATATGCTCGCTGACCCAGATATCGGCCAGGCCCAAAGCCTCGGCCCGCATGGCGTGACGCAAAATCCGATCCGGGGAGGCCTGGGTGCCCGCCTGCGGCAAGTGAACGCCGAGTTGCATTTTGTTAAACTCCGAAAGCTTTTAAGCAGATTACCCCATTATTCGTCGAATTGTGCAATCGTCTCGGTTTCACACAACAGAAATATGGGTGTTCGACCGCCGGTCGGCATGCTAAGCATAGCTTCAACAGCGATTTATGTTCTACGCCTATTCAAAAGGAATTTTTTCATGGCCGAAGCTCCTATCCGTACCGCGCTTTTCGTCGATTTCGATCAAGTCTATGGCGGTCTATACAGAATCCGTCCAGAAGCCGCCGAGCGCTTTGCCACCCAGCCCGATAAATGGTTGCGTTTTTTCGAGGAAGGGCAGCACGTCAAAGGCCTGGACGAAGGCGATGAGGCAACGCAACGGGTCATTCTGGTTCGCAAATGCTACCTCAATCCCGTGGGATCGGTGCGTAATGCGGCTCCGAGTCCGTACCGATCGGGACCGCCAAGCCGGGATTTACAGGATAATTTCAGTAAGTATCGGGCGTATTTTACCCGCGCGGCATTCTCGGTCGTGGATTGCCCGCCGTTGACGAGCCGGGGAAAGAATTCGGCCGATATCGTAATGGCCATGGATATCATCGACGCGCTCGGTCACAAAACCCATTTCGAAGAATTTATTATCCTGTCCGGCGACGCCGATTTTACCCCGGTGCTGCTGCGCCTGCGGGAACACGATCGCGCCACCACCATCCTAGGCGACACGCTGGTCGCCGCCGCCTATCGCGCCGCCTGCGACAATCAGGTGCGGCAGCAAGACTTCATCGAGCAAGCCATGGGCCTATCCGCCGCCGCCCCAATCGCGCGCGACGCGGACGACCGCAGCGATGGCAGCCGCCCGACGCTGATCGACCATGTGACCCAAGCCGTGGCCGCCTATCTCCGCCAAGGCGGACCGCGCCCGATCAACCACCTGATCCCGGTGTTCAACGGCTTCCCCGAATTCGTTTACCCGTCCGATGGGTTGAAATGGTTCGGTTATGGCTCCCTCACCCGTCTGGTCGACGAAATGGCAAGCCGGGAAGACGCTTTGCAGGTCGACAAATCCGACCCCAGCTTCTGGGTGTTGTCCTGCCTGCCATCGGAAGACATGCCCGACGCACCGGACGACGACGACGCGACCGCCGCAATCGTCGCCTGCGTGAAAGACATCCTGAGCAGCGAACCCGAACCCATTCCATTGGCGCGCTTGGGTCAGATCGTGCGGCACCGGTTGCAACTCGGGCAGGATGCCGACTGGCCGGGCGGTGCGCGGTTCGGCGACCTGCTGCGCGATGCCAACGACCCGCACATCGTCGTCATCCCCGATCCCCCCGGATTCGCGCACGATCCCATCGCCTATCCGGGCCGGGAAGGCCGTCCGCAAGGGGCCATCGAGCCCGGCGATGAAATGCGCGCGCTGGTCGCCAAAATCACCCAGGTCTCCGGCTGCCCTGCCCTTCGCCCGGCCGAGTTCCGGCTGCTGTTCGAACAGATGGCCGCCGAATTGCAAACCCTGAACGGGGCCGCGCGGGTGCCCTGGACGCAATGGTATCTCGCCTCCGCCGTTTACGAACGCTGCGCCGAGCAGGGGGCGCGGATTACCCGCGATGCGGTGTCGTATGTGCTGACCAGCTTGGAAAATGCTGGCTATAACTGGCACGCCGGGCCGGACTACCACACCGCCGACACGCTGACCGACACGTTCCTCGACAATCTCGAAGCACTGTGCGAGGGCGCGCGGCTGGAATTGTCGGACGACGAATTAGGCTTGCTGGAAGAATGGGTCAGCGACACGCTCATCGAGCACGATACGTCCGAAGCCCCCCCCGAGGAACCGGCCGCGCCTTAACCCGTCCGCACGATCCGATCCGGTGGGAACACGGCCCACACGGTCGTGCCGACGTCCGGTGCGCTTTCGAAGCGCAATTGCCCGCCGTGCATATCGAGCAATTTGCGGGTGATCGCGAGCCCCAAACCGGTGCCGCCGAAGCGCCGGGAAATAGATGCATCGACCTGATGGAACGGCTCGCAAAGCCGATCCAGGGCATCCTGCGCGATACCGATCCCATTATCGGCAACAACGATCGCAATCCCGCCCTCGACCGCTTCGACCCGAACGGTCACGGTACCGCCATTGGCGGTAAATTTCACTGCGTTGGACATCAGATTAAGCAATATCTGCCGCACTGCCCGACGGTCCGCGCGAATGACGGCGGCGAAGGCTGGGTCGCCGTAGGATAGCGTCACCTGCCCTTCGATCGCCCGTGGCCCCACCATCGTGAGGCAGGATCGGATCAGCGGCTCCAAATCGACCTGCTCGTCCAAAAGCTCGAACTGGCCGGCCTCGATCTTCGACATATCCAGCAAATCGTTGATCAGATCGAGCAAGTGCTTGCCGCTGTTCAGGATATCCAGGGCGAATTCGGAATAGCGCGGTGCGATCTTGCCGAAGGGCTGCGCGACAATCAGTTCCGAAAAGCCGATAATAGCATTCAACGGCGTACGGAGCTCATGGCTCATGTTCGCCAGGAATTCGGACTTGGCCTTATTCGCCGCTTCCGCTCGATCGCGGGCATCGCGCAATTGCCGCTCCGCCTCCACCTCGGCGGTCACATCGCGTCCGGTCCCGCGATAGCCGGTAAATATGCCATCGGCATCGAACACAGGGGTCCCGTTGATGCTGACATGCCGGATCCCCCCGGCGAAGCCGATCCGTTCGTAACGAAAATCGCGGAACGGCAGATGCGCTCGAAGCTCCGCCAGATGCTTGGCCCAGACGGGATCGGTCAGCGACGCCCCCACCAATTCCCATCGGGTCATACCATCCGACGCTCTCCCGATGCGGTGCGCGGGGGAGGTATCGGACGTCCAACTAAACCGGAATTCTGCGTCCTGTTCCCAAAACCAGTCGGATGCCAATTCCGCGTAGGTGCGCAGCCGCTGTTCGCTATCGCTCAGCGCCACCGCGCTATCGGCAAGCGTGCGGTTTTGGATGGTTTGCAGCTTGAACTGGCGAACGATCACGTAAAACAGCAGCACGATACCGATGGCCGCGACCAAAGCCTGGGCTGCAATCAGGCGCATCAGCCCCAGCCACGGCACCAATGCCGCGCTTTCCCGCAGGGATACGTTCACGACCAACGGAAAATCGGGCAGCGGATGCACCGAGACGATCGAAACCTGACCGGACTGATTGACCTTCGAGCGAAACACGCCGCCTGTTCCCAAATAGTTACGCCAGTTCGCGACGTCGGCGTAAACGATCGTACTGTCGGGCACCGGATCGGGATATCGGATCAGGATCGTACCATCTTCCCGCAGAAGTTTGATCCCCCGCTGCTCGGCCATGTCGAGGGATGCGTAGAATTTCCATAAATACTCGGCATCGAGCACCGCCACCGCGACACCGGCGAAGTGCCCGTCCGACCCGGTCATACGGCGTGCCATGAATATGACCGGCTTCCCGTTCACCCGGCTGATCGAGGGCGGACTAATATAAAGGTCTCGCGCATTGTCCGCCAAAAACGCGCGGTAATAGTCGCGGTCGGTCATATCGAGCGGCATCGCAGGATAGGCCCGAGAATTGAGGACCATTTTGCCCGTCGCGTCGATAATCGCGAAGGCGTTGGCCTGCGGCAGGCTTTGCAGCAGCGACAAAACGAAGGAGTGCATCTCCGCGCTGGCATAGCGGGCGCCGATCGCTGCCCGATCGCCGGCCGGTGTCGGGGCCACGGCGTCCTGCATGCGCCGCAAGCCGGTATCTACGAGTGCTAGGTAACGCGATGTCTGTGCTGCCAAGACCTTACCGACAACCTGGGTATCCCGCTCCATCCCGGTCAGGGCATCGCGCCGGAGTTCCCACACCAAGTTTACACCGCGCAGGCCGACGATCAGCACCAACACGGCACAGGCGGTCCAAAGCCGTCGTGTGGTCCGAAACAAGCCGGTGGTGGGCAAAATGCGAGGCACTATACGTCCCATGGGGTGAAGCGGCATCATAACGACCGTTATTGGTTTAATCCAACTATGGGATTCACCATGCGCCGAGCGCGATTTGTGCCAATTTTCTTGCTGCTGGTGGGCTGCTCGGGCCCCGAGGCCCCGTCCTGCTCGGCCGGTATCCCAATGCAGGTATACCAGCTGTACTTCGGGCGCTCGATAAAAAATGGTGAGCTCGTCGCCGATTCCGACTGGATCGCGTTTCGCGAGACCGCGATCACCCCCAACATGCCGAACGGCTATACCGTCGTGGATGCGGACGGCGCCTGGGCCGCGCCGGACGGGCGGCGTACGGTCACCGACCCCACCAAAGTCCTCATCGCCGCGATGCCGAGCGGCGCCGGTAGCCTGGCGGCGGCAAACCGAATACGACAGGAGTACCAGCGGCGGTTTTCGCAGGACCTCGTGGGCATGATCGTGCAGCCCGGCTGCGCATCCTTCTAACCGTCGAAAGGCCCCCACCATGCAAGACCGTACCCCCGATGTTGCGCGACATTACGGCACGAGCGGACTGCTCGACCGTATGCTGGCGGCGCTCGAACAGGCCGGCATCGATTTGGCGCGGCTGACGATCGACGATCTCGCGCCGATGGACGAATTCCACTCGCGTCGCCGCGCCGCGACAACGGAACTGGGTGCGTTGTTGGCGCCGACGCCGGCCGATCGGATTGTCGACATCGGATCGGGCATCGGCGGCCCCGCGCGCTATCTGGCCAAGACATTCGGCAGCCAGGTCAGCGGCGTCGATCTGACACAGGAATTCGTGGACACCGCGACCGCGTTGACGCGCATGGTCGGCCTGACCGAGCGAGTGGATTTCCGACAGGGCTCGGCGTTGGATTTACCGTTCGCGGATGCGTCGTTCGACCTAGGCTGGTCGCAGAACGTGGCGATGAATATCGAGGACCGCGCCCGCTACTACGCAGAAATGCACCGGGTGCTGAAACCCGGCGGGCGGTTGGCGATCCAGGATGTGGCGCAAGGGCCGAACGGGCCGATCGATTTCCCGGTGATGTGGGCCGACCGCGCCGAGATCAGCTTTCTGCGCACGCCCGCCGAAACCCGCACTTTGCTGGAAGCCGCCGGATTCCAGGTGCAGCACTGGATCGACAACACCGATATCGCCAAGGCCGAATCGGCCGCCGAGCGTGCGCGCGGACCGGGGGCCGGTGGGCCGCCGATTTTGGGCATTCATGTCGTTGTCGGACCGAGCTTCCGGGAGAAGCTGCACAATGCCGGAAAGGCGCAGGCCGACGACCGGTTACGGCTGCTCAACGCGGTTCTGATCCGGGTCTGACACCGATTTTAACCGTCGCCGGATCGCCGCGCAGAATTTCCGGCGCGGCGTCGCGACGAAAGACGATGTCGTAGACACGCGCGCCGCAGCGCAAATCGCGCAAAGTTACCTCGGTCAACCACTCGGGCAGATGCGGATCGAGATATAGCGTATCGTTCGGCGCGTCGGGGGCGATGCCGAGCAAGGCCTGGAGCAGGGCGAAGGCCGATCCGGCGGCCCAGCCTTGCGGCACGTTGGCGCCTGCGTAGCGCACCGGAAAGCCCATGGGGTCCCGTTGCAATCCGGCGTAGAGCTCGGGAATTTGAAACGCCTGAAAGTAGCTCGCGGCGTCGGACACGGCCCGCGCGACGGTGGCGGCCTGGGCGTGGAAGCCGTAGCGACACATGCCCAGCGCAATCAAGCTGTTGTCGTGCGGCCAGACCGAGCCATTTTGATACGAATATGGATTGTAACGGACGTGCTTACTGCTGAGCGTCCGGATTCCCCAGCCGGAAAACATATCGTCCGCCATCAGCCGTTCCACCACCCGAGCGGCTTTTTCTTTCGGAACGATACCGGACCAAAGAAGGTGACCGGGATTGGATGCGACCGAAAATACCGCCTGCTTAGCCCCGTCCAGGGTTAGCGCGTAGAAACCTTCGTCGTTGTCCCAGTAGGTAGCGTCGAATTTTTCCCGTAATACGACTGCCTTGGCGCGTAACGCGGCGGCTTGGTCGGGCCGTTCGAGGGCGTCGCAGATTTCCGCCATGCGAATCCAAGCGTCGTAGACGTAGCCTTGCAATTCGCACAGGGCTTTAGCGCCGGTCACCGGCCGACCGTCGGGATGGTTGATCGCGTCGCCGGAGTCTTTCCAGGCCATGTTTTCATAGCCGGCCGGTGTACGCGCAAGATATTCCTGGAAACCGTCGCCGTCGCGATCGCCGTCGTTATCGATCCACCGCAATGCCGCCTCGGCATTGGGCAAATATCGCTCCAGCAACGCACGATCGCCGGTCGCCTTCCAGGCTTCGTGCAGGGTTATCAAGAACAAGGGCGTGGCGTCGGCGGTGCCGTAGTACGGGGTGTGCGGCACCAACTTGAAATGCGCCAATTCTCCATAGCGCAGCTCGTGCATGATCTTGCCGGGCTCGGCATCGCGCCGATCGTCGTACGATATTGCCTGCCATTGCCCGAGCACGGCGAGGCTGCCGAGGGCGAAATCGCGATAGAGCGACATGGCCTGTAACGAAACGATCAGACTATCCCGCCCGAACGGCACCACGAACCACGGCAAGCCGGCGGCGGGCATGGTGACGGTTTCGCCGCCGCTTTGCATCGGCAACCGCAATGCCGCGAGATCGTCGGTCGCCTGCGCGCAAAATTGATGCAAATTCGTGTCGGAAGCATCGATCTTCAACACCCCGTCGCGCCAAATCCCAACATTGTCGCTGGGCTCGGCGCACCCGAAGGGGCCGTCGATTGTTTCGGCCCCGTCGGTCAAGCTGTAGCGCAGGCAAGCGTGCCACGATTCTCCGGGGCGGAGCGCGATGGCAAAAGCGAAACAGGCACCGTCGTAGGACGCATGTGCCCCATCGACCGTCAGCACCAAACCGCGCTGGAAATCTTCGTTGCGGTATATGGCGGTCAAAATTTGCGAGTCGCGCGACCACCTTATGTCGGTCGTACCGCGCTGGGGCGATCGGCCGGCCTTGACGTCGAATAGATCGGCGAAATCGGTCTCGATCCGAATTTGCAATTCGAATCGGACCGGTTGTTGGCCGTGATTGGTAATATCCAAATCCTCGTGCATGCCGCCATCGATGGATCGGCCGACAACGAAGGACAGGGTACGACGGGGCGTTTCACCGATATCCACAGCATTGGTCAGAAAAACGCGCGCGACATCGTATCCGATCGCACCGCCCGACAGCACGTCCCACGGCGCGCCGTTCACCGTCGCCCGCCATGTTTTGACGATACGTGTGTCGTTGAAAAATAGCCCATTTCGGTCGGTGCCGGACATCTGGCCGTCGGCGTCGGCAACCAGCAACGTCATGGCCCGATGGATAGCAATACGCGGCGGACCGACCTGAACCTTGAACGACATAGTGGATTCTCCCCCCGCAGTTTGCCCGGTCGGCGCACCGGATGCGAGTGGGCGGGGGTGACGTCGGCCGGGGTTCGGCTATTCTCCCGCCCAACCCAACGGGAGAGCAACCGCCATGAAAATCACCGCTGCCATCGCCACTACCTTGGCTATTCCGGAAGACGATCCCCTCGCTAACATGCCGGAGGAGGAAGGCCGCACCCGGCCCGTCGTCATCCTGCGCTTGCGCACGGATAACGGGCTGGAAGGCATCGGCCTGACGTTCTACGGCGGTAAAATGACCGGCAGCTTGCGCGCCGCGGTCGAGGAACTCGGCGCCCTCACGATCGGCGAAGATCCTTTGTGCATCGAAGCCATTGTCCGGAAGTTGCGCGTCGCAGCCGGCGACAATTGCGGCCCAGGCGGCATTTTCACCTTGGCGCTGTCGGCGATCGACATCGCTTTGTGGGACATCAAAGGAAAATTCCTCGATCAACCCCTTTGGAAGCTGCTCGGCGGCTATCGCGACAAGGTGCCGACCTATGCTTCGGGTTCGTTGCGGCGCGGCCTAACCGATAACCAAGCGCAACGGGCAGCGCAGATTTTAGTGCAGAAGGGCTTCAAGGAGATGAAGACCCAGATGGCCCTGCCCGGCGATCCCACCCCGGCCGAGGAATGCCGCCGCGTCCGCGTGGTGCGCGAGGCAATCGGCCCCGACATCAAGCTGATGTGCGACATCAACCAGCGTTGGCGCCCGGAACAAGCGATCGACATCGGCAGCCGCGTGGAAGACGTCGGATTGTTCTGGTTGGAGGACGTGACCCGCGCCGACGATTACCAAGGCCTCGCACGCGTCACCGCCGCGCTGAAAACCCCGATCGCGGGCGGCGAATATTTGTATGGTATCGAACCATTCCGGCAAATGATCGAAGCCCGCTCGGTCGATATCGTCATGGTCGATATCGTGCGCGCCGGCGGTGTGACACAATGGATGAAGATCGCCGGCATGGCGGAAGCCTTCAACCTGCCGATCGTCAGCCACGTGATGCCGGAAATTCTATGCCATGTCGTCGCCGCGTGCCCGAACGGGCTGACGGTGGAATACATGCCGTGGATGTTGGCCCTGTACGAAGAAACCCCGGCCATCGAGAACGGCATGTTGATTATGCCGAACAAACCCGGCCTGGGTTTGAAATTCGACGAAAAAGCCGTATCTGCGTTTACGGTTTCCTGAACAAGCGCGGGAGGGGTTTCGACCCCTGCCGCCATCGATTACGTCGGGTCGGCCGTCAGACCCGCCGCCGCCAAACCGGCACGGGCCGCCAAATCGTCGTTGTCGGAACTATCGCCGGTCGTGCCGATGCAGCCGATGATGGATTTGTCCGCGCCACGGATCAACACGCCGCCGGCCACCGGGATCATCGCCCCGCCGATAGCGCCGTTGACCGAGCCGATGAAATGCGGGCGTTCGACCGCGCGCACACCCAACGTCTTCGATCCCACGCCCATCGCCAGCGCGCCATAGGCTTTGCCATGGGCGATATCGAAACGACGAAGCGCGGTACCGTCCTCGGCAGCGTAAGCTTTCAACACGCCGCGCACGTCCAGCACGGCAACTGCCATCGGGTTGAATTTATGCTCCCGGCTGAACGCCAGCGCGGCGGCCACGGCGGTCTGGGCTTTTTCTAGGGTCAATTCGGTCATCGTTTTATACTCCAAAGGTTAAAGGAACGTCCCTTCCGGATCTCCATTGAACAATACCTTGCCAACGGCTTCGAAATGCGCGTCGCGGGATTGTATTTGTTGCGAGAGTGTATGCATGTCGCGGAACCGCCTCTCGAACGAGGTGCCCTTGAATATCGCCGAGGTACCGGCGGCTTTGTACACGTAATCGGCTATTTCGATCGCGATATGCGTCCCATGCACGCAGGCCAGACGCAGGCGGACGCGATCGTCGGTGCCTACGACGTCGATTTCGGGTGCACGGTCGTAAATATCGCGCAATGTTTCGGTCAGATAGGCGCGGGCCGCCCCGAGGTTGGCCTCCCGTTTGGCGAATTCGGATTGCACGACCGCGCTGTCGGCCATGCGGGCCAACCCGCGCGGCGCCTTATCCAACGCCAACGCCTTCAGCGCATCCAACATCGCTCGGGCAATGCCGAACGCGACACCGGCCACGCCGACCGCGTAAAGGCCTTGCATGGTGAAGGCGTATAATGGACCGGTATCGCGACGTAACGTTGGGTCTTCGCGCGTGCCGGTGAAGGCCTCGGGGACAAATAAATCCGTCAGAGTATACCCCTCGGACGCGGTCCCGCGCATACCGAGTGTGTTCCAATTCTCGATATGAGTGGCGTGTTCGGCGGGGTAGAGATAGGTGAGCACCGTCGGCCGGCCGAACCGATTCAGGCGTAACGATCCATCCGGCTCGACCACCTGGGCGTGGGCGCCCATCCAAGTCGCTTGCCGACAGCCGCTGGCGAAATGCCATTCCCCAGTGACCCGGTAACCGCCGGGCACCGCGACGGCCTTGTGTTGGTTCGGCGGCCCCCAAGAAATGGCGGCGCGGGGATCGGCCCAGATCGTCTGCGCCGACGCCAACGGAATGAACGGCGCAATCAATGCCGCGCTATTGGCAACGAACAGGTTCCAACCCAACGAACCGTCGTGGCGAGCTATTTCCTCGATGGTGCGCATATAGACCCAGGGTTCCACCTGCTCGCCGCCCACCGATTTCGGCAGCAACAAGCGCGGCATGCGCGCCGCCACCACCTGCGACCACAGCGGTTCGGGAATGGTCTGTGTCTGCTCGATCCGATCCGCTGCCGCCGAGATCGCCGGTCCCAGCGCGCGGGCGCGGGCAACCGGATCGGAGGAGACGGACGAAAAACTAGCGTCGTTCATAAGGGCGTTCCGTGCTTCGTTGCCCCGATTGGGGAACCGGAACACGGAACTGTCAACGGTGCACGCGTAAAACCGCGTCGCGGACCCGATGCAGATCGGTGGCCACGAATATGCACAGCGCAGCAATCTCGGCAGTGGCTTCCAGCAAATCCGGCACCATCACGGTCATCATTCCCGCAGCGGAGGCCGAACGCACCCCGTTATGCGAATCCTCCAGCGCCAAACACCGGTCGGGGGCCACGCCCAAGCGCAAGGCGGCGAGCAAATACGGATCGGGCGCGGGCTTGCTCGCGGCGGCATCGCCCTGCGCCACGACGGTGTGGAAGCGGTCGGTCAGCGCGTGCGCGGCCAAATGGCCCGTGGCGGTTTCACGGCGGGACGATGTGGCGATTGCGCGCGGCAGGCCCAATGCGTCGAGCGTATCCAAAAGCGGCAAAACGCCTGGCTTCAATGGCACCCCATCGGCTGCGACGACGGCGTAATGCCGATGCCAGGACGCTAAAAACGCGTCGATCGGAAAATCGTTACCGGCGTGGCGAAACAGCAAAGCTTGGGTCATCGGCCAAGTATTGCCAACGGTGGCGCGAAACAGGGCTTCGCCGAACCCGTGCCCACCTTCGTCGGACGCCAGCAGAAATGCGTCGCGATACAACGCTTCAGTATCGAACAGCAGTCCGTCCATGTCAAACACGACGGCGGCGGGGGGACGGGGAAGGATCATGGTTCCTCCCTCACGTGTTTCCCGACCCATTCGATGAATGCGTCGTCGGTCGTCGTAAGCCGCACGCCGACGGCGTTGCCGAACTTGGTCGGTTCGAGTTGGTGCACGATACGATATTCCGGTTACGGCGCTTGTTAC
>JBAXFK010000088.1:0-15280 GCA_037139955.1 Rhodospirillales bacterium | reverse complement strand
AGCTCGCCGGGCTATCAGCCAATGACTTTGAAGGCCGCGTAGCAAAGTGGCGAAATGGCCCGACATCGGCGCCACCAACAGAACCCGCGGTCCAGGCTCGGGCATGTCTTTCTTGAAGTGCAGCAGGGTTGCGAACGGCGTGTCGAGCGCGGCTTCCTCGGTCACCGCGACATCGATATCGCCGACGCGAACGCTGGGGATTTCATAATCCGGCCGGTTATGCGTCATGCCCACGTCGGCCAGTATCTCGCAGGCCGCGCCGATCTGACGCATGAAACCGGGGGTTTGCGCCCCGATATCGGCCATGCGCGCCAACGACGCGCCGAAGCGTCCGAGCATTTTGATCGGTTGCAGCAAGTCGGCTTGCGCCTGGTACATTTGATAAATCATAGCGTGCTCGGTCACGAGGCCTCACCATCCGTACATCCGGCCGGCACCCTCGGTACAAAATTTGTTCGGCAAACCATGACACTAATCCTGTCAACGGGAAGGCGGGGGTGTTATATTGCAGCGCAGCATGACATCAGCCGCAGGGATTGTCACTATGTCTAAGGCCACGCTTTTCATCAGCAGCAAAAACTATTCCTCCTGGTCGCTCCGGGGTTTTTTGCTCGCTCGGTTGGCCGGACTGGATTTCGACGTGCAGCAAGTGTCCGCCGACGATCCGACGATGCGAGCGGAACTGTTGATGCAGACATCGTCGATCCGTATTCCCTACTTGGTTCATGACGGCGTCATGGTGTGGGATACATTGGCCATCGCGGAATATTTGAACGAGTTGCATCCTGCGGCTGGCATGTTGCCCCCCGAACGCACGGCTCGCGCCCGTTGCCGGTCGATCGCCGGGGAGATGCACTCGGGATTTTCGGCGCTGCGCGAATCCCTGCCGATGAATCTGCGGATGTTTCGCCCGAACTTCACACTATGGTCTGCGGTGCGCGCGGATATCGACCGAATCACCGAGATTTGGCGCGAATGTCTGGGCGCTTCGAAGGGCCCTTGGTTATTCGGTGAACAGCGTACCATCGCCGATGCCATGTTCGCCCCGGTAGTCACCCGCTTCCGCACCTACGACGTTACCATGGACGCGGTTTGCGACCGCTATTGCCGCGAAATCCTTGCTTGGCCCGATATGCGCGAATGGTTTGCATCTGCACAAAAAGAGCCAGAGCAGATCGAAGAACTCGACATAGAATTCTAAGCCGTCTTTCCACGATCGGCCAGCGCGCGCGACGGTATCGCGTTTCCTGTCCGTGCAAACATGCCATGCGTACGTGCCAACGCGGCGGCGTGCGCGAGTGCGCGGCCGCTACGACAATGCACTGCGCAGTTGTGGATCCGGCGGGCCGCGCGGCGGCGACTCTCCAAGGAGATGACCGAGCAGTTGGCGGATCGCGTCTTTCAGGTCGTCCCGATCCCAGGTGCCGGATCGGCGTTCCCGTTCTTTCTTGAACGCCTTGCGGCGACGCTCCTGGACGCCGAAGAATTCCGCAAAATTCCCGCCGAAATGCACCATCGCCGCGTAAAGCTCGGTCCACATCGCGCCGTCGCACATGTTGGCCGCAATGCCGAGGTCCATGCAGATCTCGGCGATGGTGCGGCCGATGGGGCGGCTACGGACTTGGGCTTCGAGTTCCTTCAGCGTGGGCATGGAGAAACGCATGGGGTCGTCGGGATCGACACGCGAGGCGCGAGGCGTCTTGTTGTGCGGCCGAGCGGGGGCGCGGAGTTTCATATCCAGCGCGGCGATGTCTTCGGGTTCGGCGGGACCGGGCGGCTGCGTCGGCTCGATATCTCGGCCCTGTGCGGCGCGGGCGAGCAAATACCGTTCCAGCATCATCGCGCGGAGAATGCCGCGGTGAACATGGCCAAGGATACGACGGAGGTCATGGGTGCCGAAGCCGTAGGCAATACAGGCAAAGTGTGGATGCTCGACGCGCTCGGGCAGGACTAGGTCGAGGTGTTTGGCGTAGCCGAGAAGCATTCGGACCACGCCCAGTATCGCGGCGATGCAGGTGGGCATGGCGGTGCCGACCTCGCCCTGAGAAGGGGCTAGGTGTTCGGTGCGTGCGGAATGCGGCGCCGTCTGGTCCATGATTGGCGGACTAACATTATAAGTTATTTTTGTCAAGGACGACGAGCGGGCAAGGAGCAAAAAAACTACGGGTCCACGCGTACGCAGACCCGCAATCCCATCTAGGCAAATCCGATCTTGAAAAGACGATGCTTTGTTAGACCTCGGGCCAAGGCGTGGGGGCCGGCACTGGGCAAGGGCCTTCTGCGTCTTTCGTGCCGAACTCGGCCGGCGACACGATTTCCAGATATTCCATGTCCGGCGAGTAATCGAACAGAAAGTGAGTGATGCCCGGTCGCTGATGCACACAGTCGCCGGCTTCGACCACGTGTTCTTTGCCCTCGTACATGAACTTCGCCCATCCCTTGGTCATGAACACGATGTGGAAATCGGCCTGATGCTGGTGCCAACCGGTGCCGCTTTCCGGTGCCGCGTTCGCTTTCGCCAATTGCGCGATCACCCGCCCGCCGGTCGCTGCGGCGACCCCGAGGTCGCGATAGAGGAAGAAGTCGCGCAATCCGTCGCTGCGCCAGGGCGTATCGCCGGGTTTCACATGGGAGAATGTGTTAACGCGGGTTTTGTCGAGCATCGCGGGAGCCTCCTGTTCGGGACCGCCAGCCTGTCCGGCGGCCGGTTATTCGCCAACTGTGCCTAGGACGCACTCTCCCTGCCCGACGTTTGTGCTATTCGCATGCAAGACGCCGCTATTGCTGCATCGCAGCATGGCATAATGGCGATTAGACGTGCAATGGGATTTATACGATCGGAAGACAGGCAATCGCCAACGCACCCAACGCGGCCCTTGAGCCGCACCCGCCGCCCCCCTAGAACAACCGCCACAGCCGAAGGCGAGAGATCATGGCCAGCTACCAGTACGTCTATGTGATGAAAGACCTGACCAAAGCCTTCGCCGGTGGGCGAGAGGTCTTCAAGGGCATCACCCTCTCCTTTCTGCCCGGCGTCAAAATCGGCGTTCTCGGCGTGAACGGTGCCGGTAAATCGACGCTGATGAAGATCATGGCCGGCATGGAGACCGAATATGGCGGCGAGGCCTGGGCCGCACCCGGCGCGACCGTCGGCTATTTGTCGCAGGAGCCGGAACTCGATCCGGCATTGACCGTTGGGCAGAACGTCGAACTCGCCTTCGCCGACCTGAAAGCCGCAATCGACCGGTTCAACGAAATATCCATGGAGTTCGCCGAACCCATGGACGACGACAAGATGAACGCGCTCCTCGCCGAACAAGGCGATTTGCAGGAAAAGATCGACGCCGAGGATGGCTGGGAACTCGATCGTCGCGTCGATATCGCGCTGGACGCCCTGCGCTGCCCGCCGGCCGATGCACCGATCGAGAAGCTGTCGGGCGGCGAGCGTCGGCGCGTCGCGCTGTGCAAACTGCTGCTGGAAAAGCCCGATCTGCTGCTGCTCGACGAACCGACCAACCATTTGGACGCGGAAAGCGTGGCTTGGTTGGAAAAGACCCTGCGCGAATATACCGGTACCGTGATGGTCGTGACCCACGATCGCTACTTCTTGGACAATGTGACTACTTGGATTTTGGAACTCGAACGCGGCCGGGGTTACCCGTTCGAGGGCAACTACTCGTCCTGGCTGCAACAGAAGCGCAAGCGTTTGCAGCAGGAGGAAAAGGAAGAATCGGCCCGTCAGCGCGCCTTGGCCGCCGAGTCCGAATGGATCGCCGCTTCCCCCCGCGCCCGTCAGACGAAAAGCCGAGCGCGTATCGCGAAATACGAAGAGATGTTGCAGAAGTCGCAGGAACTTGTAGGCGGCGTCGCGGATATCGTCATTCCGCCCGGCCCGCGCCTGGGCAATATCGTGATCGAAGCCGAAGACCTGTGCAAAGGCTACGGCAACACCGAATTGATCGCGGGTCTGAACTTCAAGCTGCCGCCCGGCGGCATTGTCGGCGTGATCGGCCCGAACGGCGCCGGTAAAACCACGCTATTCCGCATGATCATGGGACAGGAACAACCGGATTCCGGCGCACTGCGCATTGGCGACACCGTGAAGATGGGTTACGTCGATCAGTCGCGCGATAGCCTCGATCCCGACAAAACCGTCTGGCAGGAAATCAGCGGCGGCGAGGAAGTCATTTATCTCGGCAAACGCGCCATTCAATCACGCGCTTACACCGCCGCATTCAACTTCAAAGGATCGGATCAGCAGAAGCGCGTCGGCATTCTCTCGGGCGGTGAGCGCAATCGCGTGCATCTGGCCAAGATGCTGAAGACCGAACACAACGTCATCCTGCTAGACGAACCGACGAACGACCTGGACGTCGATACGTTGCGCGCGTTGGAAGACGCGCTGGCCGAATTCGCCGGTTGCGTCGTGGTCATCAGCCACGATCGCTGGTTCCTGGATCGGTTGGCGACGCATATTCTGGCGTTCGAGGGCGACAGTCATGTGGAATGGTTCGAGGGCAATTTCCAAGCCTACGAGGCCGATAAGCGCCGCCGTCTGGGCGCCGACGCGACAGAGCCGCATCGGATCAAATATCGCCCCTTGGCGCGGTAACCGTTGAGCAGATTCCGGCGGATTTCCCTGACGTCGGCCGGAATTCATGCTATCGGTCCTGGCCTAATGGAGGCTGTCCGATGTCCGCAACCGCCGAAAAGCCCTGGACCGTCGATCGATTCTTCGCTTGGCAAGAGCGTCGGAGCGAGCGGTACGAGCTGGTAAACGGCTTGCCGCTCCGGATGATGGCGGGCGCGAAAAATGTCCACGACGACATTGTGGTCAATCTTGTGGCGGAACTCCGCAACCAGCTTCGGGGCTCGGGTTGCCGTCCCTTCACGGGCGACGGGGCCATCGAGACAATCCCGGGCCAAATCCGCCGCCCCGATGCCGGCGTCGATTGCGGCCGTCGCGACCCGAACGGGCTAAAAGCCGCCACCCCCAAAATGGTCGCCGAGGTCTTGTCGCCCTCCACCCGCGATGTCGATACACTCGCAAAGCTCGCCGAATACCAATTGGTCGAAACCATCGATCATATCCTGCTCATCGAGCCGAACGCAGCCGAGGCGATGCATTGGTTTCGTGGCGAGGGCAGGCGGTGGTCGCGGGAAATCGTCGAGGGGATCGACAGCACGGTGGCGTTAACCTCGATCGGCGTCACCCTAAAACTGAGCGAACTCTACGAGAGCGTCGAATTTCCGTCGGGACCGCGCGCCATGCGGCTGCGCGACCCGGAATAACCGCTCGCCGAACCGATTTGCGCTCGTGGACTGCGTCGCGTTACATGGTGCACCGCGACGGAGGAGCCCGTTTATGAGCAACGATCCGCACCATCATCACGACCACGATCACGAACACGGCCAGGACGTCCCTTCCCCCACCGCACTGCGGGTCAAGGCGTTGGAATCGCTATTGGTCGACAAAGGCTTGGTCGATCCGGCCGCGCTGGATGCCATCGTCGATGCCTACGAAACCAAAATCGGCCCGCGCAATGGCGCCAGGGTCGTGGCCCGCGCCTGGACCGATCCGGCCTATAAGGCTCGGTTGCTAGCGGACGCAACGGCGGCGATCGAGGAGATCGACTTTCCCGCCGCCGACCGACCGCACATGATCGCGGTGGAAAATACCCCCGATGTGCATAACCTCGTCGTTTGCACCTTGTGCTCCTGCTACCCCTGGACGCTGCTCGGTCTGCCGCCGGTCTGGTACAAATCGTCCGCCTACCGGTCGCGGGCGGTCATCGATCCGCGCGGCGTGCTGCGCGAATTCGGGACGACTTTGGGCGACGATGTTGCGGTACATGTTTGGGACTCCACGGCGGAGGTCCGATATCTGGTCGTCCCCGAGCGTCCCGCAGGCACCGAAGGCTTGGATGAAGATGCATTGGTCGCGCTAGTCACCCGCGATTCCATGGTCGGCGTCGTCAAATTGGCCGCAACCAATGGGGCCGCACCATGAATGGCGTGCATGACATGGGCGGGATGCACGGCCTCGGGCCGATCGTCTACGACCCGAACGAGCCGGTCTTCCACGCATCCTGGGAAGGTCGGGTGCGCGGGATGGTTCAACTGATTGCCGCGTGGGGCCTCGTCAATATCGACGCTGGGCGGCACTCGCTCGAACGGCTACCGCCCGTCGATTATTTGCGCTGGACCTATTTCGAGAAATGGCTCGCCGCGCTGACCAACCGGATGCTCGACGCCGGCCAAATCACGGCAGAAGAACTTGCCAACGGCCGCAGGGCGGACGGCACCGCTGTCGCAACACCGCCGATTACCGGTGCGATGGGGGCGGCGCTGCTCGCGTCGGTTCACACCTACACGCGGGACATCGCCGCGAAGCCGCTGTACGCCGACGGCGATCGGGTGCGCGCACGCACCATCAACCCCGAGGGTCACACCAGGCTGCCTCGGTACGCACGCGGTCGGTTCGGCGTCGTCACGCGGTACCATGGCGCGCATGTCTATCCGGACACCAACGCGCATTTCGCCGGGGAAGCACCGCAACCGCTTTACACCGTGCGTTTCACCGCGCGCGAACTCTGGGGCGAAGCCGCCAATGCGGCCGATACCGTAAGCCTCGACCTGTGGGAGGATTACCTTGAGCGCGCCTGATTTTTTCCCTGGGCAGCCGCATGACGCAGACGGACCCGTCTTCGCCGAACCCTGGCAGGCACAGGCTTTCGCATTGGCGGTGCGACTGCGTCAGCAAGGCTACTTCACCGCGACGGAATGGGCCGAAACATTGGGTGCCGTGCTACGAGAAGCCGGGGACGACGATGGTTCCCACTACTACGATCATTGGTTGGTCGCGCTGGAACGTCTGAGCCTCGCCAAAGGATTGACCGAGCGGGGGACGCTGGATCGTCGTACGGATGCGTGGGAAGACGCCTACCGCCATACCCCGCATGGAAAACCGGTGGAACTGCGCGCCCGTTAGCCGCCCCACGGCTACCACTTCGATGAACCCGACCTGGATCCTGCGCACTGGCCGACTGGTATTGACCCCGGTGGGCGGTGCCGACCTGTCCGATCTCCGCCGCATTAAATCCGACCCGCAAATATTTGCCGTCATGCTGGGCGGTGTTCGCAGCCCGAGCGACACCGCCGATGAACTGGCGCACGACGTCATAGCATGGGGCGCCAACGGCTTCGGCATTTGGGCAGTGCGGGAGGTCGTGGGCAATCGGTTCGTGGGAATAACCGGATTAGAGCCTCGGCCGGACGGGCGCGGCGTGGCGCTTAGATTCGCCGTTGGACAAGAAGCCCAAGGCCGCGGACTGGCCCGCGAAGCGGCGGGCGCTGCGCTGCGCTTCGGCCACGATGTCGCCGGGCTGAAACGGATCGTTGCTGTCGCGCGGGAAAGCAATGTCGGATCGCGCGTCGTTCTCGGTGCGATCGGAATGACCGCGTGCGAGTCCTTCGAGCAGAATGGCTACAGCATGGCGATGTACGAAAGTACCCGCCGCTAGTTTTGTTCCAACTGCGCCCGCATGGCGGTAATCAGCGCGTCGACATCGTTATTATTTCGCGTCAAATACGCCGCGTAATCGTTGCGCTGGGTCTGTCGCAACGAGGTGTTCTCGGCGATCACGTCGATAACTTTCGGGGCGGTGCCGGCGTTCGCGACCACCCAATCGACCGTTGCGGGGGGATTGTTCGGCCGTTCGATGACCGTCGACACGATATCGTTGTCGTCGCGCGGCTGGCTCCGCCCGATCGTTAGCTTCACTTCCTGATATTCGCCCAGCCGGGAGGTGATGTTGCCGATCAGCACTTTATGGAACAGCTCGGTGTAGCGCTTCTGTTGATCCGCCGAAGCATTTTTCCAGAATCGCCCCAGACAAAACCGAGCGATTCCGTCGACGTCGATGGCGCTGTCGATGATGGGGCCGAGTATCTTGCGACGCTCGTCGACCGAGCCTGCCCCGCGCATCGCGCCAAGGATCCGGTCGCCGGTCGATTTGACGAACGCAGCAGCGCGATCCCCGGCAGTCTGGGCGAAGACCGGACGAATCGCGACGGACGAGAGCGCGCCGGTCCCAAGGAGCGAAAGCGAGCGTCGTGTGAGCATAATGATGCGTTGCCTCGTTCAGCGCGCCTGAGGGGGCGTCGCATTAGGTTGCGCCTGCGGAAACCAAACCGGGACGGTGGCCCGCCGTTCGGCGCGCAATTCCGCGATTTGACCCTCGCGATGCTGGCGGTACAGACTGCGGAAGGTCGCGTAAGGGTCCAGCGCGGTTTTTTTAATTTGATCGACGGGGTCTAAATACCGTTCGCGTGAGTCTAGGGCATTCAGGCCGAAACGGGTCCAGTTCACCACGGTCAATGCGGTCGAACTCCCGATCCAGGTGAACGGATCTTGGATCGTATCGACGCCAAACCCAACCGCATCGCGCGGATTGCTCGGCCCCAGGACCGGTAAGAACAAGAAGGGCCCGTCCGGCACCCCCCAGTTCGCCAGGGTCAGTCCGAAATCGGTATCGTGATTCGGGTATCCCCAGCCGGTCGCTACGTCGAACACGCCGATCGCACCGACTGTCGAGTTGATCAGAAACCGCATGACGGTATCGCCGGCCCGAGCCGGTTTGCCTTGCAACATGTCGTTCGAAAGCTGCGCCGGTGTGCCGAGATTGCTCAACATATTGTGAATGCCGGTTCGCACGGCCGTCGGCACGACGAAACGATAGGCCTGCGCCGCCGGGCGCAGGATGACCGTATCGAGTCCATTATTCACCGCATAGAACACACGGTTGGTCGGCTCCAACGGATCGTTGGTCTGTTGAAAGTCCGCGATAGCTTCGGGATCGTCGGCCGGCGGCGCGGTGGCGCAGCCGGCGAGAATGACCGCAAGCAACCCCGCGAACAAAAAGACGCGCCAGAACCGGACTAGAAGCGCGGACGTTGGGATAGGGGGTGAGCGGAAGTCGGCGTCCATCGGTTCTCTCGGGCCAGTACCGGCACGGACCCACACGGGAGCCGCATCCGGACAATCACACACCATGCACCCGTTTCGCCGTCACCGAAGGCACGAACACGACCGGGCCGCAGTGTTGTAGCATGGCTGCGGCACCGCGCAATAAAACTGCGCGCGCCGTTGTCGGTCTTATCTTGCATCTAAGCTGGATTTCGGAGCAAGGAGCAGCATGAACGCGCCCGATCCAACTGCCCCCGTCCTCCAGCGCTGGCTCACCGGCCCACGCTTTGCCGGCCTGCCCATGCGCGCGGCCGACCGACCGCCGCCGAAACTGTCGTTCGAATTTTTTCCACCGCGCACCGACGAGTTGGAAAAGCAACTTTGGGCATGCATCGAGCGGTTGGCCCCACTCGCCCCGCGTTTCGTGTCCGTCACCTATGGCGCCGGTGGCAGCACCCAGGCCCGTACCCATTCCACCGTCGCCCGTTTAGCGCGGGAAACCGCGCTAATGCCGGCCGCCCATTTGACCTGCGTCGGCGCGACCCGTGAGGAAGTGGACGACGTCGCTCGGCAGTATTGGGCAGCCGGGGTACGCCACATCGTCGCCCTCCGCGGCGACCCCGCCCCCGGTACGGTCTATACCCCACATCCCGGCGGCTATGCATTTGCCGCCGATCTGGTCGCCGGCCTGCGCAAAGTCGCAGATTTCGAGATCTCGGTTGCCGCTTACCCGGAAACCCATCCCTCCGCCCTTAGCGCCGAGGCCGATCTGGACAATCTAAAGCGGAAGCTGGACGCTGGTGCGACCCGCGCGATCACCCAATTTTTCTTCGATACCGAAACCTACCTGCGGTTCCTCGATCGGTGTCTGGCAGCGGGCATTACCGCCCCGATCGTGCCCGGCATTTTGCCGGTGTCGAACTACACCCAGGCCGTTCGTATCTCCGGCATGTGCGGCACGAGCGTGCCCGACTGGATGGGCCATATGTTCGAAGGTGTCGAAAGCGACGCCGAGACCCGGCGTATGATCGCCATGGTCGTGGCCGCCGAACAGGTGCGGCTGCTAGAGGCGAATGGCGTGGATGAGTTCCATATTTATACCTTGAACCGCCCGGATCTGACCTATGCGATCGCGCATGTTCTGGGCGTTAGGCCGGTATAGCGGTCGCTTTGTCCGTCAGTTAAAGGCCGGCCAAGACGGCGGCCGGGCCTATGCCCGGTCGGCCTTGTCATCCTACGGCCCGTGGTTAACGAACCGTTAACGGTAGCATAGCGTCCGGCGGGATTGGCGCCGTTCTCTCGATGTTCTATGGTCGGTGCCGACGGAGTTCCCCCCTATGTCCGACTATTTGGCCCGCCTGAACCCCGAACAGCGCGCTGCGGTGGAAACCGTGGACGGGCCGCTGCTGGTGCTTGCGGGTGCCGGAACCGGCAAAACCCGTGTGCTGACGACCCGCTTCGCCCATATCCTGCTGACCCGCCGCGCCTTCCCGAACCAGGTGCTGGCCGTCACCTTCACCAACAAAGCCGCCAAGGAAATGCGCGAACGCGTTGGCGCCATCCTCGGCCAGCCTGCCGAGGGTCTGTGGCTCGGCACCTTTCACGCGCTATGCGCCCGTATGTTGCGCCGACACGCCGAGCATGTCGGACTGCAATCCAATTTCAGCATTCTGGACACCGACGATCAGTTGCGGGTGCTGAAGCAGCTGATGGAGGCAGAACGTATCGACACTAAGCGCTGGGCGCCGCCCGCGCTGATGTCGATTATCCAGCGCTGGAAAGATCGCGGCCTAACGCCGGCCCGGATCGGCGCGGCGGAGGACAGCGATTTCCTCAATGGACGGGCCAAGGACTTTTATGCGGCCTATCAGAACCGCTTGAAGGCATTGAATGCTGCCGATTTCGGCGATTTGCTGCTGCACATGACGGAAATCCTGCGCGCTCAACCCGATGTGCTAGCGCAATATCACCGGATGTTCCGTTACATTCTGGTGGACGAATATCAGGACACCAACGTCGTGCAATATTTATGGCTACGCCTGCTCGCACAAAGCCACAAGAATATTTGTTGCGTCGGCGACGACGACCAATCGATCTATTCCTGGCGCGGCGCCGAGGTGGAAAACATCCTGCGGTTCGAAAAGGATTTCGAAGGCGCGAAAATCGTTCGGCTGGAAGCCAATTATCGCTCCACCGCCTCGATCCTCGCCGCCGCATCGGGATTGATCGCGCATAACGAAGGGCGGTTGGGCAAAACTTTACGTCCGGGCCGCGCCGATGCGCAGGGCGGGGAGAAAGTGACCGTCGTCGGCGTATGGGATTCCGACGAAGAAGCCCGCATGGTCGGCACGCGCATCGAATCGTTGCGACGATCCGGGGAAACCCTCGGCGAAATGGCCGTGCTGGTACGCGCGGGCTTCCAGACCCGATCGTTCGAAGAACGGCTGATCACCCTTGGCATTCCCTACCGCGTGGTCGGCGGGCTGCGCTTCTACGAGAGACAGGAAATTCGCGACGCCATCGCCTATATGCGCGCGACCGTGCAACCGTCCGACGATCTGGCATTCGAACGGATCGTTAACGTCCCGCGACGGGGCGTCGGCGACACCGCACTACGCGGCATGCACGAACTCGCGCGCGCCCAGGAAATTCCGCTCTCCGTCGCCGCCGCACGCTTGGTCGAAACCGGGGGATTTCGCGGCAAAGTCAAGGAAACCATGGCGCAATTGTTACGCCAATTCATAGGCTGGCGAGAACAGCTCGACAAAGAAGGCCATGTCGTCACCGTCGCCGCGATGCTCGACGAGAGCGGCTATACGGATATGTGGAAGCAGGACAAATCGCCGGAAGCCCCAGGCCGTCTGGAAAACCTCAAAGAACTCGTACGCGCTTTAGCCGATTTCGAAACGCTCGGCGGTTTTTTGGAACATGTTTCTCTGGTTATGGAAAACGAACAAAATGCCGAAGATGCCAAGGTCAGCTTGATGACTTTGCACGGCGCCAAGGGCTTGGAATTCGACAATGTGTTCTTACCTGGGTGGGAAGAAGGTGTGTTCCCCAACCAACGCTCGCTGGACGAAAGCGGCGGCAAAGGGCTGGAGGAAGAGCGCCGCCTTGCTTATGTCGGCCTAACCCGAGCGCGAAAACGGGCAATTGTGAGCCATGCGGAAAATCGGCGAATTTATGCCAATTGGCAGAGTTCGATCCCCAGCCGTTTTCTCGACGAATTGCCCGAAGAACACGTCCAAATCGCCGGCTCGGCCGCCATGGCGCGCGATGCTCGGATTGCTGCGGCCCCATCGTTCGGAAGCCACTTCCCGATCGTGGCGCGCCGTCCGAAAACAATCGAGGCCTGGGAACAACCGGCGCGCGCCGCACGGGAGGTCGCGACTCCCGTGGGCAGCCGCGTCTTCCATCAGAAATTCGGATACGGAACGGTGAAAAACGTGGACGACGACAAGCTAGATATCGCCTTCGACAAAGCCGGCGAAAAACGCCTCCTCGACCGATTTGTGGAGCCCGCATAATGACCCGGCGTCATTCTACCCCACTCGAAACAGTGTTCGTCACCGTGCCGGAAGACGCGCTGGAGGCTTACGAGGCCGCGCTGAATAGCGCTTGCGACACTGTCGGGTTCTTCCGCGACATCGTCACCGGCGATTGGCGGGTCGAAGGGGTAAAGCCCGTCAACACCAACGAAGCCGAGTTATCCGCCGCGCTGATGCTGGCCGAGTTCGTCACCGGCGTGTCGATCCCGCTGGAACGTGTCACGACCGAGGCAGAGGGCTGGCTCGCGCGTACCTACGCGTCCTTCCCCGAACAACCGGTCGGCAAGCGATTTGCCATACGCGGCACGCATTTGACGGGGAAGCCGACGTCCGGCCGAGTCATGCTGACACTGGATGCCGGGCTGGCATTCGGATCGGGGGAACACGGCTCGACTCGCGGCTGCATGGTCGCATTGGAAACCGTGGCACGGCAGAAGCCGCGCCGTATCCTGGACCTCGGAACCGGCTCCGGCATTCTTGCCATCGCAGCGGCCAAGCTGTTGCGCCGCAAAGTGCTTGGGTCCGATATCGAGCCTTGGTCGATCAAAGTCGCGCGGCGCAATGCGATTCAGAACGGCGTCGGACGGCTGGTGCGCGCGAAACTGGCCGACGGTTGGCACCACCCGACAATCCGAGGCGGTGCGCCGTACGATCTGGTGTTCGGCAATATCCTCGCCCGTCCGCTTTGCGGCATGGCGAAGGACCTATCGGTGCATTTGGCACCGGGCGGAACCGCCATTCTCGCGGGGCTGTTAGGAACCCAAGCGCGCATGGTACTGGCGGCCCATCGCCGACGCGGCCTGGTCCTGGAACGTATGTTGCCCCAGGGACCATGGACCACGCTGGTCGTGCGGAAGCGGGGCTGAACCCGCCCCGATCAGTGCGCGCCGCGGGCGCGCAGATCGGAATTCGCGCTGTCGTCGAACATGCGGCCGAAATCGCCGCGGTTCAGGCCGATATCCATCAGCTCGCGATCCGTCATCAGCGACAGTTCGTTGAGTGCGCGGCGTTCCCGGCCCCAAGCGCGGAAGGTCGCCACGCTGCGGGTCAACCAACCGGCAGGCGCTTCACGGACGAAGTCCGCGCGATTTTGGTCTTCCAAGCTGGTATCGACATAGCTCAGGCTGGGCAGCGAGAAGGAAAAATGGTTATCGGCTGTCGAGGTGCTCATGGCTCTCTCTCCTTCGGCCCGGGTTCCAACGCGGCGTCGTCATGGCGTAGCGCACTCGGGCTTTGCTGCAACGCAACATAAGCGCCCGATGGCCATTCGATTAGCGCGGATTTGCGCGGCCAGCCGTGCGGAATCTGCATAGATGTTTGTATGCGTATGAATTTGGGGGTCCGAATGAACACCGACCGGCTGACCGCATTGCGCCAGGAACTCACCCGCCAGGGATTGGACGGGTTTGTCGTACCCCGAGCAGACGAGCATTTGGGGGAGTATGTGCCGGCGTCGGCGGAGCGGCTGTCCTGGTTGACCGGTTTCACGGGTAGCGCGGGGCTCGCGATCGTGCTGACCGACAAAGCGGCGGTGTTCACCGATGGGCGTTACGTTCTGCAACTCGCGGCGCAAACGGATGCCGCACTGTGGGAACAACTGCACGCGACCGAGCAGCCGCCGTCGGCCTGGGCGGCCGAGAATGCCAAGGCGGGGGCGAAGATTGGCTACGACCCGATGCTGTTCGCCGAGGAAGGGCTGAACCGTTACACCGACGCCGGTCTCACCATGCAGCCGGTCGCGCACAACCCGGTGGACGCGATCTGGACCGACCGACCGCCCCCGCCGATCGGTCCGGCATTGCCGCACGATTTGGCGCATGCGGGCAAGAACGCCGACGACAAGCGGGCGGAAATCGGGAAGCTCCTGCAAGAGGCGAAGCAGGATGCGGCGGTACTGACCGATCCGGCCTCGGTCGCGTGGCTGCTGAATATTCGTGGCGAGGACGTGCCGTTCACCCCCTTTGCACTGGGTTTCGCGCTGGTTCACGCCGATGGCGGCACCGAGCTATTCATGGACCCGGCCAAACTGCCGGAAGCAACCAGGGCGTGGCTGGGCAACACGGTCTCGATCTCAGGTCGGGAAGGGTTGGCGCCGGCTTTGGCGCGCTTGGCCGGCAAAACGGTGCGCGTCGACCCCGGGGGATCCCCGGTTTGGTTCGCGCAGCAGCTCCGAGCCGCCGGCGCCAAGGTGGCGGGCGGATCGGACCCGTGCCTGCTGCCGAAAGCCCGCAAGAACCCCACCGAACAAGAAGGCATGCGCAACGCCCATGCCCGGGATGCGGTCGCGGTGTGCCGGTTTCTGCACTGGGTCGCCGAACGCGGCACGGCCGCGACGGAGATGGCGGCGGCGGAGCAACTTTTAGCGTTCCGACAGAACGTCCCGTTGTTCCGCGGCGAGAGCTTCCCCGCGATTTCCGGCGCTGGAGAGCATGGCGCCATCATCCATTATAGGGTGACGCCCGAGAGCGATCGGGCGATCCGCCCCAACGAGGTGTACCTAATCGATTCCGGCGGCCAGTATCTCGACGGCACCACCGACATCACCCGCACCGTTTGGACCGGTCCCGATGCCGCCCCGGACGAAATTCGGGCGCGCGTAACGGCGGTTATGAAGGGCCACATCGCCATCGCCTCGGCGGTGTTCCCGCAGGGCGTCGGCGGCGCCCATATCGACGGCTTCGCCCGCCGGGCTTTGTGGGCGATGGGGCTGGATTACGATCACGGCACCGGCCACGGCGTCGGCTCCTATTTGTCGGTGCACGAG
>JBAXFK010000087.1:0-15332 GCA_037139955.1 Rhodospirillales bacterium | reverse complement strand
TGAGCGAGCTTAAATTGCCGAACCCGGTGTATCAAAGTCGTTGACACGTTCCGTCGGGATCGGCAATTTGTCCGGCGGTACCCTGACAGGTGGCACCTGGATTGCCCAGGGGCCGACCGCTGGGACGTTCAACCAGATCGAGTTCGGCGGCAATTTCACCGCGATCGTGACCACCGACGCTGCGAATATCGTCCTCGACGGTGCCGCGTCCGAGATTCAAGGATACAACGGCGGCTTCCAATCGATCGAGACCCAGCTACAGACCATCGCCGCCGCCGGCACGCTGCAACTTCTCAACAACCGTGGCTATTCGACGGGCAACAACCTCGTCGATGCCGGGTTACTTCGGCTGCAAGGCGGGACGTTGGCGACCGGGTCGCTCAGCATAGCGTCGGGGGGCACTTTGTCGGGGTTTGGCACCGTAACCGGTGCCGTGACCGACCAAGGGACGGTGGTCGCGACCGGCGGGGTGCTCAATCTCGCGGGTGGCGTCGCCGGTTCGGGCGTGTTGTCGGTGGCGTCGGGTAGTACGCTGATTTTGGCGGGCGATACGCCAGCCTCGGTCGTCGATAATGGCACGATCTACAATACTGCGGGGCTGCTGAATATCGGCACCTTGACCGGCACCGGCACGTTGGCGGTCATGAATGGCGGCTCCATCGAGCTTGCCGGGGCGGCGTCGCAGGCCATTGTGTTCTCAGGCAGCAATGCCACCGTGCGGTTGGATGCGCCGGGCAGCTACACGGGTACGCTGGCCGGCTTCGGCTTGGGCGATGCGTTGGTGTTGGCCGGTGTCACCGCGACCGCCGCCACGATCGCCAATGGCAACACGTTGGCGATTACGAACGGCGGTGCCACCGTCGATACGGTCGTGTTGGCGGGCAATTATACCGGCGCGGCCTTTACCGTGTCCCAATCCGGTTCCCTCGCCACGATCCGCAACACCGGCGGCGCCCCCGCTCGGCAGGATTTTCAGTTCTCGATTTCCATTAACGATACCGCGAGCATCACCGGTGCCCAGGAAACCCAGATCGTTAACGATCTGTCCGCCGCCGCGCTCGACTGGGCGCAGTATGTCACCGGTTTTGCGCCGTTGCGGATACAGTTAAACATTAGCGATAATAGCACCCCGCAAGCCGAGCTGGCGAATGGCGGGTTTACCTCATCGGTCGATACCGGCCAGGTCGTCAACGGCCATGCGATCTTCATTCCATCCAGCCTCTATGCGCTGACAACCGGTAGCTACATGGCCGGCACGACGTCGGACATTGTCATCAACTTGCCGCTGACGCCGGGTTCGCTGAATACCGGCGGCGGTCTATACGTAAATCCAACGCCATTCGCGGGTAATGGCACCGTGCCCGCCGCCGAATTCGATCTGCTGACCGTGTTCCGTCACGAGATCGCCCATGGCCTCGGCTTTTCCGGGTTTACCGATACGAGCAACGGTTCCCTCGGGTCCGCCGCGACCTTGTTCGATATTTATATTCAACAAACCGTCGTCTCCGGGACGATAACCGGTGCGACCTTCACCGGCCCCAAGGCCGAGGCCGCGTACGGTACTCTGCTCGGCAGCGGCATTCCAACACCCGTGCCATTGAATCTGTTGAACAACGGCGAAAATTTCTTCCACCTCGCCAACACTGCCACCGAAGCGCTCGCCCTCGACCTCATGAGCGGGCTCGGGCTGACGAACGGGACCTTCCGGGGCATTTCGTCCGTCGATTTGGCGATGATGCAAGATATCGGCTTGCCGGTGACGGCCCCGATCGTTTGTTTCGCCCGCGGCACGCTGATTGGCACGCCGCTGGGGGACGTCGCGGTCGAGGATTTGGCGGTCGGCCAACTTGTGAAAACCTTGAGCGGTAAGGCGCGTCCGATCGTGTGGATCGGCACCGGCACGGTGTTGGCAACGCGCGGACGGCGCAGTGCGGCCACCCCGGTGATCGTGCGAAAGGGCGCTTTGGCCGATAACGTGCCGCACGCCGATCTAAAAGTAACCAAGGCGCATTCGTTCTTGATCGACGATGTGCTTATTCCCGCCGAGTTCTTGGTCAACCATCGTTCGATCGAATGGGACGATCGAGCGCAAGAGATAACGCTGTATCATATCGAATTGCAGTCGCACGATATTCTGCTCGCTAACGGTGCGCCGGCCGAGAGCTACCGCGACGATGGCAATCGCTGGCTGTTCCAGAATGCCAACAGCGGCTGGGATCTGCCGCCGCAAGCGCCCTACGCCCCGATCGTGACCGGCGGCCCGGTTGTAGACGCGGCTTGGCGTCGGATTCTGCGCCGTGCCGGGCGGCGTCCGACCCGGCCGTTGACGCAGGACCATGGGCTGCATCTGCTGGCCGATGGGACGCGGCTGGACGCCGTGTCGCGTCATGACGGCGTCCATGTGTTTCGCCTGCCCTGCGTGCCGCGCTCCCTGCGTATCCTGTCGCGTGCGGCCGCCCCGCAAGAATTGGGGCTGGAACGCGATCCTCGGGTGCTGGGGGTGGCGCTGCGCCGGGTTGTGGCGCGCCAGGGCACGCGGTTTTGCACGATGGAGGCTGCGGATATCGCACCGAGCCCCGGCTTCCATCCCTTCGAGGCAGAAGGGGGAATTCGTTGGACCGATGGCGATGCGACGGTGCCTTCGGCCTTGTTCGCGACGATGCGCGGCGGGTTCGAGGTTGTGATCGATGTCGCGTTCGCCGCCTGGTATCCCGACGACCGAGTGGCGGCATGACCGATTGGCGTGTTGTACTGGCGGCCGTCGCCGTGCGGTAAGTATACCGACATTGGGGACGCAACTAAACAATCGATAATTTCCGACAGGGGCTATCGCGCGCCGCGCCCCTGCGACGCGAAAATGCAGCCGTTGTTTCCGTGCGGAGGTTCGAAACTGTCCTGTCGGCGGTTTCCGGTATACGCGACTTTATAGATTGCGACTGTATAAAACGGATTTAGCGGCTGTCCCGACATGACGATGTACGGACGATCGTGTGCTGCCATTTCGGCTGACGACGATATCGTTGGATGCCTGCAATGCTGGTATGTTAGCGAAGTCGGCTGGTGAATGGGGATTATCTTATTTGAATCGCTTGCAACAACCGGGGAATGTGCGTAAAAGCGAATCGCGAATCCATTAGTGCCGGGAAATGCCCGTCGTTGGAGACTCGCTGGATTAATTCAGGAAGTCCGTTCTGTTTCGGGCTTCACACTATAGCCAAGGTATTCACGTCTGATTCACGTTCGCCCGCCGCGCGATAAGCGTAAACCGGAAGGTCGTTGCTATCTCTCCGTGTGCGCCGGCTGGCTTGCGTTTGCCACCGGTAAAAATCCGGCTCGAATGAAAACGGAATACGTCCTCACGATAACCAGGTGACCCCGAGTGTCCGACAACAACAAACCGCCATCCGATCTTGCGCTGGGAAGAATGACTCTGGCTGCGGAGACAATGGCGACGACGGATAATAATCCGATATCCGATGTCGAAGCCCAAATGCGCCGTGCATTGGGATTGTTCGGCGGGATGCGACAGCGCGCCGACAACGACCGTGGCGAACAACATGGACCCCGCACGACGGACCGGTTCGGGCCGCAAGGCGGCAATCAAGGACTGCATCGCCGTCGCTTCGTCCAAGACGGAGAAATCCCCGTGACCGTGGTCCGACGCGATACGGTCGCCGATGCCGCCGCCCCGCAATCCAGCCGCCTTCAACGCACCGAGGCCGCTCTCGCGGCCGAGACATCTGCTCGCGAACGGGCCGAACGCGCGTTGCACGACGCCCAGGCGCAAATCGCTGCCTTGCAAACCAAAATCGGTCACGCCGAACTCGCCCGCGTCGAAGCCGTCGATATCGCGCGACGCGAACGCGAGGCGAATGCGCAGATACGCGCCGTCTCGGATGGTGCCGAAGAACAATTGCAAGCAATGCAAGAACAACTCGACGCCGCCGAACACGCGAAACGATATGCTCAGGCAGCGCTTGCGGAAGAACGGACCGCCCGCAAACTGGCGGAACGCGCGCTGCGGGAGCTAACCGAAAGGGCGGAACAGGCCGAAGCGGCGTTACGGCTGGCGGAGCAAGAAGCCGGATCGGACGATGCCACCCCGATGAAACCCTTGCCCAATAGCGCGGCCCGTTACGGCGAAGGTAAAGTTCCGGCACGTCGCGGGCGTCCGGCGGGGTCCAAAGCCGCACCCAAACCGCAGATCGTGCCGACATTGGAAACGGAACCGGTGAAGTGGTGGTTGATGCCCTCGGGCAAGGCGAAATCGCGCTAGGCCTTCTTCGCCCAGCCCTTTGGCCCCTGCTGCCAATACGACAGACTGTGACCGCCGGCCTTTGCGGCGGTCCAGCGTCGTCGGGCAGCGGCAACCTGTTCGTCGCGATT
Organism: Rhodospirillales bacterium; assembly: GCA_037139955.1. GTDB lineage: Bacteria > Pseudomonadota > Alphaproteobacteria > Acetobacterales > Acetobacteraceae > Rhodopila. The sequence goes on along the minus strand of JBAXFK010000087.1, from coordinate 10,946 downwards.
GCCGTCGAACAGATCGAATACCCGATCGAAATCGCCGATCCGGGAAGTCTCCGCGCCCTCCACTAGAAACAAAAAGCGCGCGCCGTTGGGGGCGGCTTCGGCGGTGGTAAGCCAGATCGGCTGCAAATCGGGGTCGCCATCGGCTTCGGTCCCGTGCGGCAACCAATCCGGTTCGGGCGCCTGCCATAACATCTTGTCCAGCGCCTTAACGCTGTCTTCGGTCCCGCACATGACCAGTGCCCTTTGACCGGCCGCCACGGTACGCGCCAGCAACTGAGGCAGGGCCTGCCCCAGTGCCGTTCTCGTCAGGTGATAGAAGCCAATATCGGCCATTAGTCTTCGTAATGGTCCGCGACCAGTCGATCCAGCATCCGTACGCCGTAGGCGGTGGCACCTTTCGGAATGGTCGGGGCATCCTTGCCGCTCCAGGCCATGCCGGCGATGTCCAGATGCGCCCAAGGCTTCTTGTTGACGAAGCGCTGGATGAACTGTGCTGCGGTAATGGAACCGCCGGGCCGCCCGCCGACATTCTTCATATCGGCGATATCGGATGCGATTTGCTTGTCGAAGTTGTCGTGCAACGGCATGCGCCACAACTTTTCCCCGGTGGCATCGCCGGATTTTGTCAAGCGTTCCGCGAGTTGATCGTTGTTGGAAAACAACCCGCCGTATTCGTGTCCTAGGCCAATGATGATTGCACCGGTCAAAGTCGCGAGGTTCACCATGAACTTCGGATCGTATTTTTCTTGTGCATACCAAAGCACATCGGCCAGCACCAAACGCCCTTCGGCGTCGGTGTTGATGATTTCGATGGTCTGGCCGGAGTAGCTGGTGACGACATCGCCCGGGCGTTGCGCGCTGCCCGAGGGCATGTTCTCCACCAGTCCGACCAGCCCGATCGCGTTGACTTTGGCTTTACGGCCGGCGAGTGCCGCCATCAATCCGATCACGGCGCCGGCGCCGGCCATGTCCCATTTCATATCTTCCATGCCGCCGGCCGGCTTGATGCTGATGCCGCCGGTGTCGAAGGTCACGCCTTTCCCGACGAAACAAATCGGCTTTTCGCCAGATTTCTTGGCTCCGTTCCAGTGCATGACGACCATGCGGGCTTCGTTGACGCTGCCTTGTGCTACCCCCAACAGCGCACCGAAGCCCAGCTTGCCCATTTCTGCCGGGCCGAGGACCTCGACCGTCAGCCCCAGCGCGGTCAGCTTTTCGCAGCGCGACGCCATCTCGGCCGGATGCAGAACGTTGGGCGGCTCGCTGACCAGATCGCGGGTCAGGAACACCCCGGCGGCGACGCCCTTCAGCGGCTCGAATGCGGTTTTCGCGCGGTTCGGATGATCGGTTAGGATGGTCAGGCCGGCGAGCTTCGGCTTGTCCTCGGCTTTTTCTTTGGTGCGGTAGCGATCGAAACGGTAGCCGCGTAGCACCGCGCCTAGCGCGATTTCGGCGGCTTGGCCGGGTTTCAGCGTGTCGGCTGCCACCGCGACTGTGGCTTCGCGGCCCAAAGCCGACGCGATCGCCCCGCCGGCATCTTCCAGGACGGTCTGCTTGAGGTCGTCTTCCTTGCCCAAGCCCACGGCCAGAACCCGCGTCAACCCGGCGCCGGGCGCCAGAATCATGCAAGTCTTGCCCTTGCCGCCCTTGAATTCCGCGACGTCTAGGGCGCGTGCGATGGCGCCACCGGTTGCTTCGTCGGCTTGTTGCCAGACGCCCGAGGGTTTCTCCCCTTCCTGAAGCAGCAGCACCAGAGCACCGGATGCCGGCAGAGCCGGTTTGGCGAATGCGATATCGAGCATGGATGCGGACCCTCTGCGTTATTGTCTCGCGAAGTTTTACGCCCGCCGACGGGGCTTTGCCATGCCCCGCGCCGGCGCTCGAACGAATCGCGGGACGTCCGACGCTCGGGCGCGTAAATTTACGCGCTAAAACAGCAAGATAGAGCGTGCCGACTATTTACGGTCAGCATAAAAGCGCTCTATTGACCCCGCATGACAGAACTTCTTCGCGACAACGAAGCCGGCATCGTTAGGGCAGCCCAATTGCTGCGCGATGGTGCGCTGGTGGCGTTCGGGACCGAGACGGTTTACGGCCTCGGCGCCGATGCGACGAACGCTGCCGCTGTCGCCGGAATTTTTGCAGCCAAAGGCAGGCCGCATTTCAACCCGCTGATTTGCCACTACGATTCGGCCGACGCGGCATTTCGCGACGTCGTCGCCGATACCCGAGCACGGGTGCTGGCGGCGGCGTTGTGGCCGGGTCCGCTGACGTTGGTGCTCGCGCGTCGGCCGCTATGCCCGATCGCGCTGCTGACCGGGGCTGGACTGGATACCCAGGCGGTGCGGGTCCCCGCGCACGATGTTGCGCGGGCGTTGATGCGCGCGGTCGGGCGTCCGGTGGCCGGGCCGTCCGCCAATGTGTCGGGCCAAGTCAGCCCGACCACGGCGCGACATGTGCTGGACGGGTTGGATGGGCGGATCGCGGCGGTGCTCGATAGCGGCCCTTGTTCGGTCGGCGTCGAATCGACAGTGCTGGACCTCAGCGGGGCCGAGGCGGTTTTGCTCCGTCCCGGCGGTGCGACCGTCGAAGAAATCGAGGCCCTGATCGGGCCGTTAGTACGCGGCGCCGCCCCCGGTGCGGCCTTGCGCGGACCGGGCATGTTGGCGTCGCACTACGCGCCCACGCTGCCGGTCCGACTGAACGCGACGACAGTAGCCGGGGATGAGGCGCTTTTGGCGTTCGGTCCGCCCCTGCCGGGCGCTGCGGCCCTCTTCCAACTCAGCGAAACCGGCGACATCGGCCAAGCCGCCGCTCGGTTGTTCGAGGGTTTGCGCGCATTGGATCGGCCTAGCTTGCGCGGTATCGCGGTTATGCCGGTTCCGCTGTCGGGGCTGGGATTGGCAATCGACGACAGGCTCAGGCGGGCGGCTACGCCGCGCTGACCCGCCGACGACGCGGCACGGTCGAAGCCGTGACGATTTCGCATCCCGTCAGACCTGCCAATACCGACAAATCGGTCGCTTTCGTCCCGCGCACATCCAGTCGTCGCAAGCGAGTTAGCCCGGCGAGCGGGCGGAGATCGGCAACCGGTGTGTCGCCGATGTCGAGGAACGCCAATTGCGTCAGCCCTGCTAGCGGCGACAGATCGGATACTTTCGTGCTGGCGAGTTCCAGGCTGCGCAGACGATGCAATCCGGCGATCGGGGCGATGTCGGCAACCGGGGTGCCGCCGACGTCCAAGCGCTCCAGCCCCGTCAGTCCGGCTAGAGGCGACAAATCGGCGACGAGCGTGCCAGTGAGGTAGCAGCTTTCCAAACCCGTTAGCTCGCGGAGCGGGGCGATATCCTCGACCCCGGTGAACGATAGGATCAGGTTGCGTAGCTCGATTAAGGCTGCCAGCGGCGCGATATCGCCGATCCGCGTTAGTTTCAGGTCCAGTTCCCGCAACGCCGTCAGGCCCATCAACGGCGTTAGATCCGCCGCCCGCGTGCGGGTCAGCACCAACGTGTGCAGCGCCGTCAGCCCCGCCAAGGGGCGCAGATCGGCCATAAGCGCGAGGCCCAGCCGCAGTTCGGTCACCGTCGGCGCGATCGCGGGTGGCGGTGCGATACCGGCAAGGATGTCGCGCACGACGTCCTCGAAGCCTGGGTTATTGTCGGCGAGGGCTGGTGTCACGCACGTCTCCTGTCTTCCCCAATCGGATGGGCGCGGGCAGATTGTTTCCTGCATGACGCATCAGGAGGAAACCATGCTCCGCATTCACGGTTCCGCCCGTTCCCGCGCCGTCCGCACATTGTGGATGGTCGGCGAACTCGGGCTTGCTTACGATCACGTCGACATTCTGCCGCGCTCCCCCGGCACGCGCACCCCGGAATATTTGGCGCTCAACCCGAACGGTCGAGTGCCGACCATCGAGGACGACGGTTTGGTGCTGTCCGAATCCATGGCCATCAACATGTATTTGGCCAAAAAGTACAACAGCAAGCTGTATCCCAGCGATCCCCGCAACGAGGCGCGGATGTGGCAATGGAGCTTGTGGGAAACCGATCGGCTCGACCGGCAGATCACCACTTATGCCAACCATACGACGGCCCTGCCGGAAGCGCAGCGCGACATGGCGATTGCCGATGCGATGTGGGCCGAGATCGAGCCGGCGCTAGAGATTCTCAATGCCGCTCTGAGCAAATCGGCATGGCTGGCCGGCGACGATTTCTCGGTCGCCGATCTGAATGTCGCGGGTGCGCTGTTCCGCGGTCTGTCGATGGACTGGTCGCGTTGGCCCGCTTTGACTGCGTGGCTGAACACTTGCTGGGCCCGCCCGGCGGCACAAAAAGCCAAGGCAATGCGGGAGGCTTAAAACCTCGCTTCCAATTTTCGCATAAACGCCGACAGCGCGGGCGCCCATTTGGCGGCGTCCGCGCCCGAGGCCAAATGCCCGTGCTGGCTTTCCAGTTCGAAATATTCCGCCTCTACCCCAGCCGCGCGCAAACCCGCGATGACGCCCGGTGCCAAAGTCGGCGGAAACAGCACATCGGTCGTAGACAGGACATACAGTACGGGTACGCGGATTTTCTTGTAGTCCTTGGTAATGTCGTAGCTTTCCATCGCTCGTCCGAGGATAAACAACGAATTGGCATCGAACGTGTCGGCCCAGGCGCCGGCGATGCGGCGCATATCCTCCGGCCCGGCCGACAAGCCGTAGCGCGTCAAGGTATCGGTGCGTAGTCGGACCATTGTTTCGCGGACACCGCCATTGTCGTAATAGTCGCCGTTGTTCCAGTTGGGATCGTCGCCGAACCATTTCATCAAACCAGCGACTCGGTCCGATTGCGGGGGGAGGGGGGAAGTAACAACGGGAACGATTCCGTCCATGAAATCGGGGAAGGTTACGCTCCATTGGAACGCTTGGAACCCGCCATAGGACGGTCCCACAACGGCGCGCAAATGTTTCACCCCAAGATGTGTCAGCAGCCGATGCTGAGCCGTCACGATATCGGCCACCGTCACGACCGGAAACGACGATCCGTACGGCTTTCCGGTGCGCGGATCGATCGAGGCCGCATTGGTGGAACCGAAGCTAGATCCCAGCATGTTGGAGCAAACCACGAAATACCGATCCGTATCGATCGGCGCGCCCGGCCCGACGAGCGTGCTCCAGGCGCCTTCGGACGACGCGACGCCGGGTTCGATCATCCGCGGGCCGCTGGTGTAGCCGTGCGTGACCAGGATCGCGTTGCGCCCGTCGGCGCCGAGATGGCCGCGTGCGACGTAGGCGATGGTCGCCTCCGGCAGGACTTCGCCCGATGTCAGGCGGAAGTCGCGGAAGGTAAAGTTCGCGTGAACGACGTCTTGCATCTCGGTCCTCCGGTTCTTTCCATGCAGCATGCCGTGCCGTACCCGCATTGCCTATGGGGGGAGGGCATGCGATTCAGCCGACGCACTTCGGAAAGGATGCATCGTATGACCAAATATTTGGGTTGGAGCTTGCCGCTGGCAGCAGCGGTGTTTCTCAGCGCCACGGCCGCGCGAGCCGATGGGCTGAAGGTGCCTATGAATCTGTCCACGCAGGCGGGATCGGGCGATTCTGTCGGGGACATTGCCATTGGCGCGACGGCCGGCGGGGCCGTCTTCAAGCTGAATTTGAAGGGCCTGCACCCCGGTCCGCACGGGTTTCATGTGCACGAAAACGGCCAGTGCAGCCCGACCACGATGAACGGCATCGCCATCCCGGCCGGCGCCGCCGGCAGCCATTGGGATAGCGACCATACCAACAAGCACGCCGGCCCCGAGGGCGAGGGCCATATCGGCGACCTCCCGCTGTTGATCGTGGCCGAGGACGGCACGGCGACCCAAACGCTGACTGCGCCCCGGATCAAGGATATCGGCGTCCTTAAGGGCCACGCCGTGGTGATCCATCTGAACGGCGACAATTACAGCGACCAGCCGGCAGCGCTGGGCGGTGGCGGCGCGCGTGTCGCCTGCGGCGTCATTCAATAAATTCGGAGCCTAAGACGATGGAATTCGGAATCGCACTCCCCACGGCCGCCGACGCTTGGAAAGTGGTGAAACGCGCCGAGGAACTCGGGTTCCATCACGCGTGGTTCTACGACACCCAAATGCTCTGCGCCGATTGCTTCGTCGCGATGGGCGCGGCGGCGGTGCAAACATCGCGCATACGGCTGGGCACCGGGGTGCTGATTCCGTCCAACCGTATCGCGCCGGTCACCGCCAACGGGTTTGCCTCGTTGAATCGATTGGCGCCGGGGCGCATCGATTTCGGTGTGGGCACCGGCTTTACCGGCCGGCGGACGATGGGCCTTGGCGCGATCAAGCTATCCGAAATGGCGGAATACATCCGCGTCGTCATGTCCTTGCTGCGCGGAGAAACCACCGAGTTCGAGGTCGAAGGCCACCGTCAGAAGATCGCCTTCCTCAATCCCGAACTGAACCTCATCAATCTTGCCGACCCCGTCGGGCTTCACGTGTCGGCCTACGGTCCGCGCGCGCGGCGGCTGACGGCGCGCCTGGGGGCCGGCTGGTTGAATTTCGTGGGGGAAGTCGCGGGCGGTATCGCGGCGATGAACTCGATGAAGGCCAGTTGGGCCGAAGCCAACCGAGCGGAGGCCGATCTGAACGCGGTGGCTTTCGCGCTGGGCTGCGTGCTGGAGCCGGGCGAGCCGCTCGATTCCGATCGTGCCATCGCGCAGGCCGGGCCGCGCGCCGCAGTGTTGTTGCATCGCGCGGCCGATGAGGCGTTGGCCGGGTTGCCGAATACATCGGCCATCCCAGCATCCGTCGCCGAAGCCGTCGCGGGCTATGTCGAACTCGCTCGGACCTACGAGCCGGCCGACGCGCGGTATCTGGAAAACCACCGCGGCCATTTGATGGCGGTGAAGCCGGCGGAACGGAAATTCGTGACGGCGGAATTGATCCGCCAGACCACGTTCACCGGCACCGAACCCGATTTGCTCGACCGCATCGCCGCGCTGCGCGACGCCGGCTACACGCAGTTCACCATTCAGTTGATCCCCGGTCAGGAACACGCGATCGAGGATTGGGGGCGGTTGAAGGCGAAATTCCGAGGGCACGGCAATTGAGGGCTGGATCGGGACCGGAATTAACCGCGTGCCGTACACCATCGATACCGATATCGTTGCAACATCTCAGTCGTCATCGTGAGTCCGGCGCCCTGCGATGCCCATACGGCTGGCGGTCAAAATGCGATCCGACAGGTCCGGATCGTCGACAGCCCGCGCGAGACTGAGCGCGCCGAGCATCGTGGCCAGGACGAAGAGTGCCTCGTCCTCGGACGCGCGGCGACCTGGAAGCATTCGCGCAATTCGTTGCGCGATCGCCCGCACCGCATCGGTGAAGCGGTGCCGGATGGACCCACTCATGCGTGGCATCTCGCCGGCCAGAGCAGCCAACGCGCAGCCATCGCCGCGCCGCTCCCGGTGATCGCCGGACAGATAGCGGGCGGTGTAATCCTCTAGCGTCCTGGCCTCCTCCATGCGCTCCGCGCCCATGGCTAAAGCGTGACCGAACGCCTCGGCGGCCAAGCTCTCTTTCGAGCCGAATTGGCTGTAAAGGCTTCCGTGCGTCAGACCGGCAGCGCTGGCCAGGGCATCGACACCGGCTCCCGACAGACCGCGCTCGCGAAATAGCCGCGCGGCCGCGGTCAGGATGCGCTCCCGATTTTCGGCCGCCTTTTCCTTCGACACCTTCATCTCGCCGCCTTCGCTGTCGTCCGTGCCCTATCTTGACAGCATTCATGGCGAGCGTCACTAATATCGTCAATCATGACGATCGTCATTAATATGACATCCCCAAACGCAGGAATCCCGCGATGCCAAACCCCAACACCGCGCTCGTAACAGGCGCATCCGCCGGTATCGGTGCCGTCTACGCAGAACGGCTGGCGCGCCGTGGCCACGATCTGATCCTGGTGGCGCGCGACGAAGCCCGGCTGATCCGACTGGCCGAACGTTTGCGCTTGGAAACAGGCCGCGCGGTGGAGGTTCTGATCGCCGATCTGTCGGAGCGAACCAGCCTCCTTCGCGTCGAACGCCGGCTGCGCGACGATGCGTCCATTGCCATGCTGGTGAACAACGCGGGCATCGCCATCGCCGGCCCCATGCTCGGTTCGGACGTGGACCGGTTGGAGGGGATGGTGGACCTCAACATCACCGCGCCGCTCCGTCTAGCGCACGCGGCGGTCGCCGGCTTCGTTGCCCATGGTCAAGGGACGCGTATCCAGGGGACGCTGATCAATGTCGCGTCCGTCCTGGCCCTGGCACCCGAGCGGTTCAACGCGACCTACAGCGGCACCAAGGCGTTCCTTCTGAACCTCAGCCTCGCGCTGCAGACCGAGTTGGCGAATACCGGCATACGCGTGCAGGCGGTGTTGCCGGGCGCCACCCGCACCGAACTTTGGGGTAAGGCTGGCATCGACATTGCGACGATGCCGTCCGATCGGATGATGGCGGTCGAGGAGATGGTGGACGCCGCGCTCGCCGGCCTGGACATGGGGGAGGCGGTGACGATCCCATCTCTGCCGGACAGCGCCGATTGGACGCGCTTCCACGACGCAAGGCTGGCCCTAGGGCCGAAATTATCCCTGGCGCACGCGGCCGAACGATACAAAAGCACCGGAGGTACTGTGTGACCGCGGCCGTCATGCGGGGGCAGGCGAAGCCCGGGGAAGTCCTGGCCATCGTTTGCGCAGGGATCGTGCTGGCCAATCTGGACCTATTCATTGTCAACGTCGCGCTTCCGGATATCGCTCGCGACTTCGGCGGCGCCAGCCTTGGATCGTTGTCCTGGATTTTGAACGGCTACGCGATCGTCTACGCTGCCTTGCTGGTGTTCTGCGGCCGGCTGGTGGAGCGCTATCCGCGCAACCACGGCTTTCTCGCGGCCACCGCCTTGTTCACCGCCGCCTCGGCCGCCTGCGCGTGCGCGAACAGCGTCGAGACCTTGGTCGGATTCCGTCTGCTACAGGCTGCGGGCGCGGCGCTGCTGACCCCGGCGTCGATGGGCCTCATTTTGGCGGTGTTCCCGGCGGAGCGTCGTGCTGGCGCGGTGCGCACATGGGCCGCCATTGGCGGTTTCGCTGCGGCACTGGGACCCGTGGTGGGTGGCCTGCTGATCATGGCCAACTGGCGCTGGATTTTTATCGTCAATGTGCCGATCGGGCTGATCGCGCTGCTGGTAGGTTGGCGCAGGCTGCCACGGATTCCCGGCCACGCGGTGCGGATGCCGAATATCTGGGCGGCCGCGACGATCACCGTTGGCATCGCCGCGCTGGCCTTCGCGATCGTGAAGCTGAACGACTGGGGATGGACCTCGAACGGCATCGCGTTGAGCTTTGCGGTGGCAGCGGCGACGCTGGCTCTGTTCGTCCGGCACTGCTTGCGATCGTCCAATCCGTTCATCGACCCCGCGCTGTTTCGGATTCAGGATTTCACGCGGGCGGTGCTGACAATAGCACCGTTCTCCACCGCGTTCGGCGGGTTCTTGCTTTCGCTCGTGCTGTGGGAGGAGGCCATCTGGCACTGGCCCGCAATGCGCATCGGCCTTGCCATCGCGCCGGGACCTTTCATGGTACCGTTGACGTCGCTGCTGTTGGCGCGGCCTGCGATCGCCCGGTTCGGCGCGTCGGCGGTCGTGGCGGCAGGCCTGACCGTGTTCGCGTTAGGCGTGCTGGTGTGGGCGGTTTTTGCCGGGCCGCAAGCAAGCCTGGGGTTCGCCATCCTGTGCGTCATCCCCTCGGGCATCGGCGTGGGCCTCACCCTGCCGACACTGATGGGACTGGGCACATCGACGCTGCCAGCCTCGGCTTTTGCGACCGGTTCCGGCGTAATCAACATGATCCGGCAGATCGGTTTCGCGATCGGCGTCGCCATCTTTGTCGCGATCGCCGGGGCGGCTGGCCCGGCGGAGGCGCGGATGGCGGCGTTTCGTCTGGCCTGGTGGGCGATGGTCGGGATCACCGCGCTCGGACTGATTCCGTTGCTTCGATGGCCGGGGAAGCATGGCGTCACGGCAACCGGTTCGGACCCGACATCCGTATCGCCGCCCGGAAAGCGATAGCGTTGGCGGACTTAAGCGGTCTTTCGATTTCGGTCGTCCAGTCCTTGCGCGATGTTGTTGCGGGAACCGCTGCTACCCCAAAACGACGGCGAAACCGCGCCGCACGATCCCGCCGCACCCGGCTACAGCCCGATATGGTCGGCCACCTGGGCAGCGTTGAAGGTCTCGGCGAAGCTGTCCTCGATGGTCGGTAGCATCGTCGCATTCCAGGCGTCCCATGCGGCGACCATGCGATTGTAGTCCTCGGGTTGGCGGGCTTTGAGGTTGGCACGTTCCCTCGGGTCCTGGACGACATCGAACAGGAAGGTGTTGCCGCGGATTTTCAGGTATTTGAGGTTGCCGGCCCGCATTGCCGCTTGTTCGTTGTTCTTGTAACGCCAGAACAAGGTGCGATCGGTCGCGGGCGCGCCGTTCAGTACCGGCAGCAGGCTTATGCCGTCCGGCGGATAATCCGGGTCGTGCGCGACCCCGGCGGCGTCGAGCAGGGTGGGCAGCCAATCCATCGTCGCGGCGATCTGCGCGCAGGTCGTGCCCGCGCGCAGACCGGCCGGCCAGCACATCAACGCCGGGACACGCAGCCCGCCCTCCAGCAATTCGGTCTTCACGCCGGAGAATGGCCATGTGTCGGAGAATCGCTCGCCGCCGTTGTCGCTGGTGAAGATTACGATGGTGTTGTCGGCTTGTCCGGTCAGGTCCAACGCCTGGAGCACGCGCCCGACCTGATGGTCCATCGCCTGCACCATACGCGCGTATGTGCGCATGGTGCCGCCATCGTAATGGCGCAGGTTGCTGCCGCGCAGGCGTTCGGACTCCGGCTCATCGCCATGCGCGACCCAGGGCCAGTGCGGGGC
>JBAXFK010000086.1:0-15384 GCA_037139955.1 Rhodospirillales bacterium | reverse complement strand
CTCATTTTCATGCCTATGGTAGTTCGGCATTCCGGACACTGGCCGATTTACGGCGGTCTGTCCCGATCCGCCGCTGCGTTGCGACAACGTCGCTTGCAGATTGGCCGACAGCGACTTGAAAAACGACCCCATGTCGTCGGCCGACACCGAACCATTGTTAGCGATACTTGTCGATGCCCCGCGCGCCGCCGCCGAACCGGTCGAAGCGGCTGCGCGCGCATGGGGGACTGGGAAATGGGTCGATACCGGGGCAATGGGCATGCGGGTTTCTCCTGCGAATAGGCAGGGCCTGGCAGGTTCCATGCCACAACCGAGAACGTTGATTTTACGACAAATATACGTGCCCAGGCCCCGGCATTCCTTGCCTAACCCGGCAGAATCAGCCGCACCGACACCGGACAATGATCCGACAACCGTTCTTTCCATCCCGGCTCGCTTTCCCGGTAGCGCAGCACCCGCAATGTCTCGGGCCGCATCCAGCCCGACGCCGCCCCACCGGCAAGGATATGGTCGATAAACGTCTCCGCCCCCCAACACGGGCTGCTATGGCCCTCGGTGGCTCGGGTGAGCGGTGCCGCCTGCCGCAGCGCCGCCAGAAATTGGTCCTTTCCATCCATCCAACGGTTGAAATCGCCCAAAATCAAGAACGGCATGGTCTCCGCTACTCTGGCCGCGATCCAGGCCTGAATCGGCGATTCCTGGTCGCGAAGCTCGGTACAGGACCGGCTGTGCGTGTTCTTCAACGATTGTGAAATACATCCTGTTTTCAGATGCACCGCCAGCAGCCGCAACGGCCCGGACGGCAAGCGCAGCGTGATGTCGGCGCCGCTACGCAAATGCGCCGCCGGATTGCCGGCGACAGCGGTTGCGTCGGGATTGATGTCGTAGCGCAACCCCCGCCGGACCACGATGCCGACGCGCTGCATCAGGCGATCTTTGGTCATGTGGATCGAATAGCGATCGGGTGGGAACACCTGCATCGCGGCGTCGCGGCCATCGACCTCCTGCACCGCGATCGCGTCGGCGTCCAACTCCAGCGCGTATTGCCGTAGCAGGCCGAAATCCTCCGGCGACCGGGATTTCACATCCGGCGGCAAACCCGGTGCACCGGTCGGGCGCATCGTGAGCCAATTGAGGTTCCAAGTTGCAACCTTCAACCCGTCGGCACGCACCACGCTCGCGGACAGCAGCGTCAGCCCGATCGCCAGCAGCCGGCACGCGTACCGCATCGTCATGCCGCCACGATGGCCTGCCGCAATTGCGCCCGCGCCTGTCGGCCGGCCGCAAGTTCCAGACAGTTGACGATCGAGAGGCGAAATCCACCTGGCGGCATTGCGTGCAGGGCGGGGTCTTTGTCCTCGTGGAAGGTAATCTGCACGCTGGTTATCCCCGGTTGCCGCTCGATCTCTCGAACCAATGCGGCCGTAGGGTGCCGATACCCCCTGCCATGCGGGGCGAATAACACTACGCTGTACCCGTCGCGGCGATCCGCATCGGGGAAATTCCATACCCCATCGGTGTAAAGGCGCACCACGGCTTCGACCCAGCGCGGTCCGTTCAAATCGGGCCATTGGTCGGCGAAGCGCAAATGCGCCTCGATAATCTTGCCGCCGATCGTTTCGAGATTGGCGAGGCCGGTGTAGCCGCGCAAATGCTTGCGTAGCCAGGGGCCGCACCATTGCTCGATCTCAGGCATCGCGGCGGCGTGGATGTGCCAGTAGTCGAAGGTCCCGCCCTCGGCAGCGAAGCCCTCGGTATGGCGCCACCACTGGGGCACGCCGTCGATCAAGGCGACATCGGTGCTGACATGCCGCCCCACCAGCAATTCGGTCCAAAAATGCCCTGCTGTTAGATTTCTAAGATAATCTGCCTCATCCGCAAATGCTCGGCTGCCCACGCCCATGCCGCGCAAATTGACGATGGGTTTGGAGAAGATCGGATAATGCGGCGGCAAGACGCCGTGCGGAGCGGCCGGTAGCCCTTGCGACAGGGCGACCGCCAGCTTGTCGTAGACCCAGCGATGAGCCGGGTACAATGCCCAGGAATCCTGGTCCTCGGTCGAAATCCAGACGTCGTCCGGACACGGAATGTTTTCGAAGTATTGGAGACGCCAGGGGTCGGTTTCGTGGATGGGCACCCTTCCTTCCCCCTGGTTCCCAAAGCTTCGAAAGCGTCAGCCGTTTACCTTTGCCATCAGTTCGGCGATCTCGTCGATCGCCGGCAGCGCCTGGTCGGCGCACACGGATTCCACGTTGAAAACCACCCGTTCCACGCCCAAATCCATGTAGCGCTTCATCAAATCGGGGTCCTTGCGCGGGAACCATACGGTGATGGCGATGGTCGCGGGATCGCGCCCGGCCTCGGCGCACATTTTGCGGAATTCGGGGATCATGTCAGCGATTTCCGTGTAACCGCCGCGCGCCGCCTGCGGAATCCAGCCGTCGCCGTAGCGGATGGCCCGCCGCGCAGAATAGGGAAAAGCACCGCCGACGATGACCGGAGGATGCGGCTTTTGCACTGGTTTCGGCCAGGTCATCATCGGGTCGAAATTCACGTATTGGCCGTGATACTCAGCCTTGGACTTGGTCCAAATTTCCTTCATCGCCTCTATATTCTCACGGGCGCGGGCGTGTCGGGTTTTGAACTCCGTGCCATGATTCTCCATCTCGTCCTGATTCCAGCCATTGCCGACGCCGAACAGGAACCGCCCCCCGGTCACTTGGTCGATCGACGCCACCAGCTTCGCCGTCTGGATGGGATCGCGCTGCTGGATCAAGCAGATGCCGGTGCCGACTTTCAGCGTCTGGGTTGCCATCGCAGCGGCCGTCAGCGTCACGAAGGGGTCCATGCAGTCGTAATACTTCTTCGGCAGATCGCCGCCGCCTGGAAACGCCGTCTTGCGGCTGACCGGAATATGGGAATGTTCGGGCGCCCAAAGCGACTCGTAGCCGCGGCTTTCCATGGCTTGGCCAAGCTCTCCCGGCCCCATGGAATAGTCGGTGAAAAACATGGATATGCCGGATTTCAGCATCGTTGCCTCCTATCGATACTCTATGATGCCCGATCTCGCGTTTGGCGCTAGCCCCCCGGCCCTGTAGCCTGCAAGGCCAACCGGAGGGATTCGCCATGCGCCCGCAACACCCATGGGCAGCGGTCGCTGCCGCCACGGTGCTCAATTTACCGTTAGGGTCGATCTACGCGTTCAGCGTCTTTCTCAAACCCATCGAGGCGGAGCTGGGCATCCATCGCTCCGCCATGTCGTTGGTGTTTGGCCTTGCTTCGGTGGGGTTCACGGTGGGGATGCTCCTAGCGCCCTACTTGTTCGGGCGTATTTCGGCAGGACGCCTAATCGCGCTGTGCGGGGCCTCGGCCATGGCCGGCATCGCGCTATCCGCAGCAGCGAACGGACTGCCGATGCTGTTGTTCGGCTATAGTCTGTTGTTCGGCCTTGGCGGCGGGGCAGCCTATATCGTCGCACAGCAAAGTGTGAACATGCTGGTCACCACCCGCAAAGGCTTGGTGAATGGCTACATCGTCGGGCTTTACCCGGCAGGGGCCATGCTGTCCGCGCCGCTATTCGGTTGGGCCAATACTGCGTTCGGCTACCGCATGACGTTGCTGGGGCTGTCGGCGGTGCTGCTTGTCGGCACCGTCGCCGCGATCGTGCTGGTTAGCCACGCCGGCGCCACGCTCCCGCGTCCAGGGACGACCCAGGCCGACGACCGCAGCCGTACCGCGATCTTCTATCGCATGTGGACCGTCTTCTTCGTCGCCGCCGCCGCCGGTCTGACTGTGCTCAGCCAAGCAGCCGGCATCATCGCTGCCTATGGCGGCAACACCGCCTTGGCGCTCACGGCAACGACCGCGATCACCGGCGCCATTGCCTTCGCCCGCCTCAGCGGCGGCTGGCTGACCGACCGCTTCCCCGTCCCCTTCGTGGCGGCCGGCGCCCAATGTTGGGCCCTGCTCGGCGCTATTTTATTGACTTTGTTCCCTATTCCCTCGGTAGCTGCCATTGCATTGGGCATGGTCGGCATGGGCTACGGCTTCATCAGCGGCGCCACAGCCGGAGGGATCGCCCGCTACTGGCCCCCGCATGTCTATGGCCGCATCGCCAGCCGGCTTTATATCGCGTGGTGCGTGGCAGCGGTGACGTTGCCGGTGCTGGCCGGGCATTTGTACGATCTGACCCAGGGCTACGGCACGACGGTGATTATCGCCGGCTGCGGCAATTTGATCGGCGTCGTTGTCGCATTGGGCTTACCGCAAGGGGCGACGGCAGACGCTCATGCGGACCGCCGCCCGTCGTGACAGATCGGGGGAAGAAAGCGGTCGCGCCCTTTAAGGCCGCAGCATAACCTTCGACGCGGCCCGTTGGCGGGCAAGCTCGAACCCCTCGATCCCGCGCGATAGCGGTAGGCGGTGGGTGATCATCGGGCGGAAGCTTTCGGGATCGCGAGCCAACAAGGTCAGCACCTTGTCCCAGGTCGGGCGCTCGCAGCCGTGCGTGGCCCGCAATTAATGGCGGTTACGCACGAAATCGGTCAACGGCAGGGTCAGTGGCCCCGGGTGAATGCCGGCCACCACAAGCACACCGCCTTTGCGTAGAACGCCCAGCCCATCGGTGACGCTCGGGGCATAGCCCGTCGCCTCGATAACGACATCGACCTTGGCGCCGCCTAGCAGATCGGCCAGGGGCGCTTCGGCAACATCCAGAATATCGGCGAAGCCTAGGTCGCGGACGACATCGAAGCGCGGCCCGTCCGCTTTGCCGACCACGTAAACCTTGCCGGCCCCGGCGGCCCTGGCGAACAGCGCGATCGCCTGACCGATGGTACCGGGGCCCATGACCAGCACGGTGTCGCCCAGTCCGACTTCGCCGGTCAGCACAGCCTCGGCCCCCACGCAAAGCGGTTCGGTCAGCGCGCCCAGTTCGGTATCGACAGTGTCAGGCAGCGCCAGCACGTTCGCGGCGGGCACGGTGACATAGCGGGCGAAGCCGCCGTCGCGGGTCAGACCGATGGCCGAGCGACTGAGGCAGTTGCGGGCATTGCCGCGCCGGCAGTTGGCGCAGACACCGCAATCGACGCCGGGCATAACGGTGACTCGTGTGCCCTCGGGCAGCACGGCGGCGCCCCCGGCCTTGACGATATGCCCGGCGAATTCATGCCCCATTGAGATGGGCAGATGCGGGACCATGAAGCCGTAGCCGTCGGTCCATTCATAGGCATGTACGTCGGAGCCGCAGATGCCGGCATTTTCCACCCGGATGGTAACATCGGTGGCTGCGGGATCGGGGGCCTCGGCGCCGTCGAACAGTTCCAATCCGAAGCCGGGTTTCGTTTTACGCAGGGTCAGCATAGGCGCATCCCCAATTCCGCCGCCTGCCGCGTTTCATAGGATCGCCGCGCATCGTCGTAGACATGGCCCTTAATGCCGCCGCGCACCGTCGCAGCCTCCACCGCGCGATAGGCCGGGCGCCAACTTTCCGGCAATTCCGGCCAATCGGGCGGCGCCAGCCACAGGCGGAAGAGGCAGCGCTTCAACGCGGGGTCGTCGTGGTCCACAAATTCGGTGCGGGAGTGCAGCGTAACATGATTGTTCAGCACCTGCATGTCACCGGGCCTGAGTTGCATCGTGTACATCGTTTCCGGACGGCGCAGGATGTCGTCCAGCAAATCCAGTGCCTGGTGATGTCGCGCGGTCAGTTGAGGCACGCCCTCGATGGCTTGTGCCGAGCGCAGGCGGTTGCGGTTCCATTTGCTGCACAGGACACCGGCGGCGGTGTCGTAGATCGGGTTGGGGTAGTAAGGAGCCTCGTCCGGGGCTTCTTCCTGCTGGCGGCTGAAATAGAACGGCTCATGCAGCAATTCCGCCAAATCCGGGCGCTCGGCGACCATGATATTATGCGCGGCGACAGAACTGGACACCATGCTCATGCCGCCGGAAGCCGCGACATTGTAGCAGGTCAGCAGCACGATATCGGCGCTATCGGTATGGAAATCGAGGTCGGCATTCGACGAATACCCCCTGCCCTTCCCGGTCCGGTAGACCACCCCGGCATCCCGGACGGCGGACAAATATTGGCTGGCTTTGCCTTGCGGCCGAGCAACGCCGGTATGCAGGCCGATGGCCCAGGTTAGAAGTTCGAACTCGTCCTGCGACACCCCCTCGCGCGGCAAGCCGCGCAGGATGGCAAAGCCGGTGCCATCCTTAATCTCGGCGATCGCACCGGCTATCGGCGCCAACGCGGCACCGAGGTCGAAATCCCCCCTTGCATAGTCGAATAACGTCCTGGCGGGATCGCGTACTTTGCGCACCGCCTGCACCAAATCGCGGCGGGCGCGGTCGTCGAGTTCGTAAATCCAGGTCGGGTTGGCGTTCAGGTCCGCAACTGTCCAGGCTGAACGGCTGTTGGCATCGGGCGTCTGCATCGCGTTATCCTCGGTCGTCATGGGCACGTTTCCACCGGTATAAGCCGGCATGGCCCAAAAGGAAGTAGGTGCGGAAGACCCGCTGCGCGGCATCGTGTTGCACAGCGGCGCGACGGTGCTGTTCGCGGTAGCCGACACGACCTCGAAATACCTCAGCGCATCGCTGCCGGTGGTCGAGATCCAGTGGATTCGCTACGTATTGTTCTTCGGCCTAGCAATCCTGTTAGCCCGCCGGATGCCGCTGCGCGGACTGCGGCCGAACAATCTTAAACTGCAAATCGCCCGCGGCCTGCTGGTCACCGGATCGTCGGTCTTGTTCGTGTTCGGCGTCCGGGCCATGTCGATGGCCGAGGCAACGACCATCAGCTTTTTGTCCCCGTTGCTGATCACGATTCTATCCATCCCGCTTTTGGGGGAGGTCGTGGGCATACGCCGCTGGGCCGCCGTATTGGTCGGCATGGCCGGCGTGCTGATCGTCGTCCGACCCGGCACCAGCGGATTTCAGCCTGCGGTTTTTTGGGGCATGGCATCGAGCTTGTGTTGGGCCAGCGCGCTTATCATCACCCGCAAGATCTCCACCAGCGATCAAGCGACGACCACGCTGCTATATTCCTCGGGCATCGGCGCACTCGCATTGACTTTCCTTGCGCCGCTCGGCTGGGTCTGGCCCTCGGGCATGCAATGGGGGCTGTTGCTGATGCTCGGAATGCTGTCGTCGCTGGGACAATGGATGGTGATCCTGGCGCACCGCCAAGCCGCCGCGTCGCTGCTGGCGCCGTTCTCGTATAGCCAGCTGATCTGGGCGATCGGCGCGGGATTTTTGGTGTTCGGGGTGCTGCCGGACGGCTGGACCATCGGCGGGGCGGCGGTCATCGTTGCCAGCGGGCTTTATACCGCGCATCGGGAGAGGATTCGCCACAAACTACGGTGACGGCGCGTTTCCGGCTTTGCCGCGGTCGCCAGCAATCGAAGCCGAGCGTTCGGCGACCAGTTCGCGCACCGCGTCCAGTTCCGGTCCATCTACAATCAACGGCGCACAACCTTCCCCGTTAGCACGCCGGGACCCGAATGTCGGAAACAACGTCGTAAAAGGCCCGCCGAGCAGGAAATCGGTGCGGTCGCCGGTATCGAGGTATGATTCGGACGGTAAGCCCTCGGCCAGCACCACCTCGTGACGCGGGAGTTCGACGTGCCAGTAGTCGATGGCCGGCAGTTGGATTTGCCGGATGGTGGTCCCGTTCACCAAAAGGCCGACAGGGATTAGCACATCGTTGACGTAGACGCCGTGATGCGGCGACAGCCACAGATCGCGGCCTGGCTGACAAGGTGCGAAGGCGTGCGCGGATACCCGGATTGGCCAAACCTGCGTCTTGTGCGGGTGGCGGACGATATCGACGACACGGTGGCCGATCCACTCCACGGTCTCCCACCGACCGCTCAACACGGCGCGTACGCGGTCGCCCAGGCGCAGATATTGCACCGCAACCTCCCCACTTTCGGTGGCGATGCGGGTGCCGGCGACAAAACAGGCGATGGGCGAACGATGCATGGCGACCTGTCTACATCGCCCGGCTGCCCTACCGCAACGCAACTGGCAGGCTTGGCGGCTCCGCTGTATGACGGACCCGCCAGCATGAGGATGGGAAATAGCGGTATGGCGGATACGGCGACGACAGAACCAGGGCGCGACTTCATCCGCGACATCGTCCAGACGGATGTCGACGCGGGACGTGCGCGCGTTGTCGTGACGCGGTTCCCGCCGGAGCCGAACGGATTCCTGCACCTCGGCCATGCCAAATCGATCTGTCTGAATTTCGGCGTCGCCCAGGAGTTCGGCGGCCGCTGCCATTTACGCTTCGACGACACCAACCCGGTGAAGGAAGAACAACTCTTTATCGACTCCATCCAGCGCGATGTGAAATGGCTCGGCTTCGATTGGGGCGAGCATCTGTATCACGCGTCCGATTATTTCGAGCAGCTCTACGCCTGGGCCGAATATTTGATCCGCACAGGCCATGCCTATGTGGACGACACACCGTCGGACCAAATGCGCGCCCAGCGCGGCACCCTGACCGAACCCGGCCAAAACAGCCCCCATCGCTACCGCTCGGCCGACGAAAACCTGAGCCTGTTCCAGGACATGCGGGCGGGAAAATTCCCGAATGGCGCTTGCGTGCTGCGCGCGAAGATCGACATGACGTCGGGCAACATGAACCTTCGCGATCCCGTCCTATATCGCATCTTGCATGCGACGCACCCACGGACCGGCGACGCCTGGTGCATCTACCCCACATACGATTTCGCGCACGGCCAGTCGGACGCTATCGAAGGCATCACGCATTCGGTCTGTACTCTGGAATTCGAGGACCACAAGCCGCTTTACGACTGGCTCCTGGAACACCTCCCCGTCCCCGCCCGCCCCCGACAATACGAATTCGCTCGGCTCAATATCACTTACACCGTGTTATCCAAGCGCATCCTGACCACGCTCGTCCGCGATGGGCACGTGTCCGGTTGGGACGATCCACGCATGCCGACCCTGGCGGGCATCCGCCGCCGTGGCGTCCCGGCGGCCGCGCTGCGGGAATTCATCGGGCGCGTGGGTGTTGCGCGGGCCAATAGCATGGTCGATGTCGCGATGTTCGACGCAGCCGTGCGCGACACGTTGAACCCCTCGGCGCCGCGACGCATGGCCGTGCTGCGGCCGTTGAAGCTGATTATCGACAATTACCCCGAGGGGCAGACCGAAACGCTGGAGGCGATCAACCACCCCGACGACCCCGCCCAAGGCACGCGTTCCATCTCGTTCGGCCGCGAGCTCTATGTCGAGCAGGACGACTTCATGGAGAATCCACCGAAGAAGTTTTATCGGTTGTCGCCTGGGAAAGAAGTGCGGCTACGCTACGGCTATTACGTCACCTGCCGATCGATCGAAAAAGATGCCGATGGCAATGTCGTCGCCCTGCATTGCACCTACGATCCGCAAACCAAGGGCGGCAACGCGCCCCCGGATGGGCGGAAGGTGCAGGCTACCCTTCATTGGCTCGCGGCCGCCGACGCAGTCCCGGCCGAAATCCGGCTGTATTCGCATTTGTTCAACCGCCCCGATCCCGGCGCGGACGGCGATGTGATGGCGGACCTCGCCCCGAATTCGTTGGAAGTGCTAACCGGCGCCTTCGTCGAACCGGCCTTGGCATCCGCCCCGATCGGCGAGGCGGTGCAGTTCGAACGCACCGGATATTTCTGTGCCGATCCGGATGGCACCGTCGAACGCCCTGTCTTCAACCGGACGGTGGGGCTGCGCGACAGCTACGCGAAGGTGAAAACTCCCGGACGGTAAACGCGCCGCCCGACAATGATTCAAATCAAAATATCGTAGAAAAGCACTACATGGCCGCGCCGCGCGCACCGCATGGGCGCGCGGCTCTTTTACGGTTGTCCGGGAATGGCTATACCATATGGTATCCCATGAAACCGGTCGGTAACCCCGTGGGAGAGCGCACATGAAAGTTGGTATTGCCCTCAATATGCTCAGTCAGGCCGGCAGGCCCGACGTGGCCGTCATTTCAGAACACATGGCGCTCGGCGATTTGGCCGAGCCGCTGGGGTTCGATTCGTTGTTCGCGCTCGAACATCATTTCACCGGTTACGCGATGTCGCCGTCGCCGTGCCAATTGCTGGCCTATTACGCCGGTCGCACCAGCCGCATCGCGCTGGGCACCGGCGTAATCGTGCTGCCCTGGCACGATCCCATCCGGGTGGCGGAGGAAATCGCGCTGCTCGATATCATGTGCGGCGGTCGTTGCCTGTTCGGTTTCGGACGAGGCGCCGCCAGCGTGGAATACGAAGGCTTTCGCATCGATCAGGGGGAGGCACGTGGCCGCTTCATCGAATCCGCCCAGATCGTCAAAATGGCGCTCAGTCAGGAATCGTTCGAGTTTAAAGGCCAATATTTCCAAATCCCCCGCACATCGATCCGACCGCGACCCATTTCGCATCCCGAGCGTCGGTTTTACGGTACGGCGGTTAGCCCTGAATCGGTTGAGGTCATGGCAAAGCTCGGGCTTTCGATGCTGGTCATCATGCAAAACGAATGGCCCAAAGCCGCCGCCGACGTGCATCGTTTCAACACCCTAGCCGCTGCCGAGGGTTTCAAACCCCGCCCACCGATGATTTTAACCAATGTTTCGGTAGCAGAAAGCCGAGCGGAGGCGGAGGACCGGGCGGTGGAGTATTTGGGGCGGAAGTGGGATTCTATCGATAATCACTACCGCTTCTCGGACGGGCATCTGAATAACGTCAAAGGCTATGAGGCCTACGACAAAGTCGGCAGCACGTATGCCAAGCTTAAGGACCCCGCCAAGCGTGCCCGCGCGACGGATTTCTATGTCAGCATCCAGTTGGTCGGCACGCCCGACGACTGCGTACAGAAGCTGGAGGAATTGCAGGCGCTGACCGGCATGGACCATGTGATTACCGAATTCGCGTTCGGCGGCATGCCGCATCACGAATCCGAAATCGCCATGCGGCTGTTCGCCGACAAGGTCATGCCTGTACTGCAACACGACCCGATGTTCGCTCGCCCGCCGGTCTTACTCCGCGCGGCTGGGGAAACGACCGCAGAGAATATGTTCGCCCCAGCTTAACGAACGGCTTGCCGTCTAACCGCGCAGTTCCGGGAAATCTTCTTCCCGGAACTCTGTTTCCTCCCGCGTGCCGGCCTTCGCCCGCCGTTCTTCTTCTTGGCGTAGTTCTACCCGTCTGATTTTGCCAGAAATGGTCTTCGGTAGGTCGGTGAATTCGATCCGACGCACCCGCTTGTAGGGGGCCAAAGCGTCCCGCAAATGGCGGAAAATCGATAAGGCGGTGTCGCGCGGCGGTTCGTTGTGGCCTGGCGCCAGAGTCACGAAAGCTTTGGGGATCGCCATGCGCAGCTTATCCGGTGCCGGAACGACGGCGGCCTCGGCTACGGCAGGGTGCTCGATCAGCGCACTTTCTAGCTCGAACGGGCTGATGCGGTAGTCGGATGCTTTGAACACGTCGTCGGAGCGTCCGACATAGGTGAAGTACCCATCGGCATCTTTGGTGCCCACGTCGCCGGTGCGATAAGCACCGTCGCCCAGCGGTGCGAAAGAACCGTCGTCGGCTTGGTAGCCGCGCATCAAACCGGTGGGCGGCGGGTTGAGGTCGATCGCGACCTCGCCCTCCTCGGCGTCCGCCCCATCGGGGTCGAGCAGGCGGATACGGAAACCCGGCGATTCTTGACCCATCGAGCCGGGCTTTACCAATTGTCCGGGATAGCAGCCGATTTGCAATGTCGTTTCAGTTTGGCCGTAACCCTCGCGCGGGGTCAGGCCCCAGACGCCTTGGACGTGCTCGATAACCTCGGGATTCAGCGGTTCCCCGGCGGAAAGCAGCTCTCGTAACGAGGTTTTCCACGCAGCCATGTCTTCCTGCACGAACATCCGCCACACCGTGGGCGGGGCACAGATCGTGGTGACTTTGTTCTCCACCACGGCATCGAGCATAGCGCGGGCATTGAAGCGCGGTTGATTCAAAATAAAGATCGTCGCGCCCGCGTTCCAAGGTGCAAAGAAGCAACTATACGCATGCTTCGCCCATCCCGGCGACGAGATATTCAGATGCATATCGCCCGGCCGCAGCCCGCACCAATACATCGTGATCAAGTGCCCGACAGGGTAGCTTCGGTGGTTATGTTCCACCAGTTTGGGCCGCGACGTGGTGCCCGAGGTGAAATACAGCAGCATCGGATCGGTGACCCGCGTCGGCGCATCCGGCACGAATTTATCCGACGCATTCAGCAAATCGACATAGGGATACCAGCCCGGCGCGGCATCGCCGACCGCGATGCGGGTGACCGTGGGGTCGAGGCCTTGGAATTTCGGTGCATCTGCGGCGTTGGCGATAATATGCCGGACACGGCCGCGATCGAAACGGTCCTTCAGATCGGCAGTGTTTAGCAGCGTCGTCGCGGGAATCACCACCGCGCCCAGTTTCATCGCCGCAAGCATGGTTTCCCACAGGGGTACGACGTTACCCAGCATCAACAGAATGCGCTCGCCGCGCTTCACCCCGATAGCGCGCAAGCCGTTGGCAAGCCGATTGGACGCGACGGACAATTCCGCGAAGGTTCGTTCGGCTGCTGCATCGCCGACGATTTTCAGGGCCAGCCGGTTGGCGGATTCGCCCTGGGCCAGTTCGGCATCGAACCAATCCAGCGCGTAGTTGAAATGCTCCATGTCGGGCCAACGAAAGCCGGCATGCGCAGCTTTATAGTCCCCGGCATGGGCGAACAGGAAATCGCGTGCCTGTTTGAAGCTGTTCATCGGGTCATCTTCTCCAACAACCGGAACACCACCGAGAAATCCTTCGTCGCATCGCCACCGTCCGCCGTCTGTTGGTACAGCGACTGCGCCAGAGCGGCCATCGGTGTAGCCGTGCCGGTGGCCTCGGCCGCCGCCTGCGACAATTTCACGTCCTTCAGCATCAGCGCCGTCATGAATCCTGGCGCGTAATCGCGATTGGCCGGGGATTGCGGGGTTGGGCCGGGTGCGGGGCAGTAATTCGACAACGCGAAAGAATTCGATGTCGCTGTCGTGCAAATCTCGTGCAGCTTCATCCAATCCAGGCCCAATTTCTGCGCCAGGATGAACCCTTCCGCCACGCCGATCATATTGATGGCCAGCATCATATTATTGCAGATCTTTACCGCCTGCCCGGCACCGGGACCGCCGGCATGGAAGATATTCTTTCCCATTGCTTGCAGGATCGGCAAGCCCTTGGCGAAGGCGTCGGTATCGCCGCCCACCATAAAGGTCAAAGTGCCATTCGCGGCACCCACCGTGCCACCGGACACCGGGGCGTCGAGCATGGTCATCCCCGCTTCCTCGGCGGCGGCAGTGACGACCCGAGCGCTATCGACGTCGATCGTGGAACAATCGATCAGCAGCGGTTTGGTGTCTTTGACGACGTCCAACAACCCGCCCTGGTGCAGCCAGACCTGCCGCACATGCTCGCCGGCCGGAAGCATAGTGATCACGATGTCCGCACCCTGCACCGCATCCCTGGCGCTGGTCGCAACCGCTCCGCCGGCCGCTTGCAAGGCTTCCAGTACGGCGGGCACGAGGTCGAAGCCTGTAACTTTATGCCCCGCCTTGATCAAATTGGCCGCCATGGGGCCGCCCATGTTGCCCAGGCCGATGAATCCGATTGTCGCCATGGTTCAGAGTACCTCGAAAATATCGTAAACAGGCCCCTCGGGCGGGCGATACCCCGACCCGATGGCAATTGCGCGGTTGAGCCAATCGTATTTCTCCGACGCGGTTTCGAAGAAAATGGCAGTGCGGAAATAGTATTCGCTGGGATCGACCATTTCGCCCGCATTGACCTTGGCCATGACGGCGTCGGGGCCGTGTCGCAGGCCGCGATATGTCATGCCGATTGTCGCCCCGTCGTCGGTTTGCAGCACGATGCGCACATCCAACGTCGTCGATCCGTCCGATCGGCCCATCAGCCAGTCGGCCCCGCCCGGCAGGATGGTACCTTTTAGCCTCGGCCCTTCGAACGTACCGCCGGCCACCAGCCCGACGCGGCGGTTGCCGCCGGGTGTAGCACCGACAGCTTGTAAGCCGCTGACAGCGAGTTTCATGGTCATAAGATGCGCGGTGCGAAGTTCGGCCATGGATCGTTCCCTGTTTCCCGAGGGGATCAAGCACGAACCGCCATGCCGAAACAAGACTGGTGTGTCGAAACAAGACTGGCCCGTATTGACGGAAATCCAATGACGGCATGAACTGGCCCGGCTGCCTCCAACCGAGTATGTCTATGTTCCTGGTCAATTGGTTCTTCGATCAAAAATTATCCGATTGGCTGCAAGGAGTAGGCTCGCTGGCAGCCGCCGGTAGCGCCGTTTGGATCGCCCTTCGGCAAGAACGCAACGAACATAAGCGCGCCGAGGCCGCCCGAGCGCTGCGCCGTCAGGTCCTTGCCGCCGCCATCGCGCCGATCCTGCGCGACATGCGGTCGGCCACCCGCTTTCGGTCGGGGGTTCTACAATCGCTCGGTCGCATCGGTGCCGAGGGCGAACAACCGCATATCGAAGAACTGGCAATCCATTTGCCCGATATTTTCATGAGCACGATCGAACGGATCGACGTCTTCGGCGCATCCACCGCCGCGCAAGTCTATACGCTGGTGCACCGCGTAAACGACTACAACCGGCATGTGAAGGCACAACACGATTGGGATGTCCCGTATAAAACCTGGGGCATCAATCTGCGGCCGAAACTGGATGCGGTGTCCGAAACGCTGGATATTCTCATGCCCCGCCTGGACCAGGAGGTGGATGGGTTGGAGGGCGTACGGGTTTAGGAACGGTCTAGATGGGCCGGCGGCGTGAGGGTTCCGATGCCATGGCAAGGGTGTGGCACCGACATATCCGCGTCGGTCGTCACCGGGTCGTGCTGCGCGGTATCCCGCTGGACCCCGGCGGTTGTTCGGTCGATGTCGCAGATACGTAGCTCATAAGCCGGTCCTTTCGATCTACATTAGACAAATTGGACAATTTGGACAAAATCGACTGCGAAAGCCCAAGGGAGAGACACACAATGCCAGCATACAAATTGCAAACATCCGATGCCGCCAGCCTCGGCTTCGCCGCCAAGCCGCTGGCGCATCTGGACGCGCTGATATGCGATCATATCGCCGAGGGTCGGTATGCGGGTGCGCAAATCGCCCTCGCCCGCCACGGCAAGCTGGCGCTTTTCCAAACCTACGGTAACGCAAGGACCGAAGGTGGAAACGTCGCAGCCACCGACGACACACTTTTCCTCCTGTTCAGCCAGACCAAGGTGCTGACCAGTTCCGCCGTCTGGACTTTGGTGGAGGAAGGCAAGCTGTCCTTCATGGACAAAGTGTCCGACCACCTGCC
>JBAXFK010000085.1:0-15406 GCA_037139955.1 Rhodospirillales bacterium | reverse complement strand
GGGGATCATGTTCCACTCGACACGATCGAGGTAAACCGGCCGCCCGCCCGAGGTCCAGTCGGATGGTTCGTTACGGGATATGTATTTGTCGTTTCTGGCGAATACCGCTTTGCTGCCGAGCACGTGCTCGTTGGCGAGCCAGCGGAAGGGGCCGGAGCCGATGGCTTCGGGGATTTGTTTGAACGGGTCGGTCATCGCGATCCGTTCCGGCATGATTACCGCCGGCGCCACGAATTTCGACAGCATTTCCGGCAGGTGAATAAACGGGTGTTTCAACCGCAGCACGATGGTGCGATCGTCCTTCGCCGACATTTCGTCGATCCACGATTCCAGCCCGGCGGCAGAGGTATCGCGTTTCATCCAACGCCGTAACGACGCGATGCAGTCGCGCGCCAGCACCGGGGTGCCGTCGTGGAACATCTGGCTTTCGCGCAGCTTCAGCGTCCAGCGCTTGCCGCCGTCGTCCATGATGCCGCTTTCCAGCATTTGCGGCTTGGGATTTTGGGCGCTGTCGCGGCCGTACAGGGTTTCGAACACCATGAATCCCATGTTGCGCACGATTTGGGCGCTGCTCCACACGGGATCGATGGTGTTCAGCACGGCCTGCGGCATGATCCGCAAGGTCTTGATATCGGCCGCGATGGCGGGACGAGCCAAGGGGGCGGCGGCGGCGGCGCCTAAAAGGGTTCTGCGTTTGAGCATGGTATTATTTCTCCCGTAACGGTCGCTTAAGCTACGTTGAGCCGATAGGTTTCCCCGTCGCGCACGATATGGCCGGCGGTGGCGCCGGCGAAATGGGTGCCGATGATCAGCGTGGGCGTGCCGGCCAGTTGTTCGAACATGCGCAGCCGGGTTTGGATGCCTTGAGCGCGGTCGCTGTCGGCGTTGGTCGACCAGTCCGGGTGGGCGATTTGGCAGGGGTGGTGCATGAAATCGCCGGTGATCAGCGCTTCCTCCCCGCGGGAGGAAATGCGCACACTTACATGCCCTGGTGTGTGACCGAGCGTGGGGACCAGGGAAATTTCTGGGCAGAGGCGGTGGTCGGTCTCAACCAACTCGGCCATCCCCGCTTCTAGGATCGGGGTCACTGAATCTGCCAGGATGAACTGCATATCGGGGCGGGCGGTCGTCGTACTCCAATGTTCGTATTCTGTCCGTCCCATGAGGTAGCGGGCGTTCGGAAAAGTAGGGACCCACTTGTCGCCGAGTTTCATAGTGTTCCAGCCGACATGGTCTACATGCAAATGTGTACACAACACGGTGTCGATGGATTCGCGGGGATAGCCGGCCTCGGCGATATCGGACAGGAATCGGGTTTGCAGGTTGTTCCAGGTTGGGATGTTGCGATGTTCCTTGTCGTTACCCAAACAAGTGTCCACGACGATTCGCCGATCCGGCGTTTCGACCAGAAATGTGTGGATACTCATACGAAGGCGGCCGTTGTCGTCGGCGAAATGCGGGCGCAACCAAGCGATCGGCTTTATCGCGTCCGGCGTTGCTTGCGGCAGCAGGAAGCGGCTGCCGCCGGTTGCTTCCAATTCGACGACCTTGGTAATTTCGACGTCGCCGATGCGCCATTTCGACATGGGCGTAGCCTCCTCGTGTTTGTTGGGTGAAACTTTAGCCGCATCCGGTCGTCGTTGACGAGTGTATGCGCGCCCCGTCTAAAATGTCGTTTTTTGTCGCCGTTTCCATAGCGCAGCATCCATCGTTCGGTTCGTTCGTATGCGAGCCGCATTGACCTCTCCCCTTTTGCCGCGCGCGGTGGTAATATTGGATTTATAATGCGGGACGGACCTTGGAATGCGATTTGTATGTTTGCTCGTTGCGCTCGCGATGGTGGCAGTCCCCGCTCGGGCGAAAGAGCCGACGCGGATAACGCTGGTGCAAAGCAGCCTTAGCTTCAATTTCGTGCCGCTCTACATCGCGCAGGCCGAGGGATATTTCGCCGAAGAAGGCCTGAAAGTCGATGTGGTTCTAGCCGGTGGCGGACCGAAGGCGATGACCGCGTTGCTGGGCGGCGGGGGGCAGTTCTCCGCCTCGGTGCTGCTTGACGGCATGATGGCGCATCGCAAGGGACTCGACGATGTCCGCGCCTTAGCCACCCTGTCCTATTTCTTCAACCCGATGGTGGTGCGGGCCGACATTGCCAAAGCGCGCGGCTTGAACCTGGACCGGCCGTTGGCAGAGCGGGTGCAACTCATGAAGGGGCTGAAACTGGCGATTACCACGCCGGGTGCCAGTTCGGACATGACGGTGCGTTTCTTGGCGATCACCAACGGTCTGTCGCCGGATCGGGATTTCCAGATCGTGCCGCTGGGTGGCATGTCGTCCCAGATCGCCGGGATGCAGGCCGGGCAAGTCGATGGCTGCGCGTGCCTGCCGGGCGTAGATATTTTGACCAAAGCGCAAGGCCTGACAGTCGATCTCGTCAAGCCCGGCGAAATGACCGAGTTGGATGGGGTCACCTACGGCACGCTCTACGGTCTGGCGTCCTATAACAAAGCCCACCCCGAGGTCGCGCGGGCCATGGCCCGCGCTTTGGTGCGCGCCACGATCCTCATTGCCGACCGGCCCGACGCTGCCCGCGCCGCGACGCGCCCGTTCTTCAAGGAAATGGACGAAGCGACCTACCTGTCATCCTGGGCGACATATCTGCCGTATTTCCCAAAAATGCCGTTGATCAGCCGGGAAGATTTCGAGCGGGAGCTGGCGTTCGAAAAAGTCGTGCTGCCGGCCAATGTCTTCAAGCCGGTATCGTACGACGCCGCGACCGATATGTCGTTCACGATCGCGGCGATGCGAGATTTCAAGCGTTGACGCCTCTTATCGAATACCGCGGCATAGCGCGGCGTTTCACGACCCGACGCGGCACCGTCACTGCTTGCGAAAACGTCGATCTAACCGTGAACGATGGCGAATTCCTCGCAATCGTCGGACCTAGCGGTTGCGGTAAATCGACGCTGCTGAACATGGCGGCCGGCCTGTTGCAGCCCAGCGCTGGGGCGGTGTTCTACCGCGGTGCGCCGGTATCCGAACCTAACACCAGGGTCGGCTATATGACCCAGCGCGACACGCTACTGCCCTGGCGTTCGGTGGAAGACAACGTCGCCATCGCCCTGGAATTGCGCGGCGAGGACCGAGCAACGCGGATAGGGACGGCGCATAACTGGTTGCATCGGGTAGGGCTGAAAGGCTTCGAGACCGCGTTTCCATCGCAACTCTCCGGCGGCATGCGGCGGCGTGTCAGCATGGCGCGCACCTTGGCTTACGAGCCGGAAACGATCCTGATGGACGAGCCCTTCGGCGCCTTGGATGCGCAATTGCGGCTGGTAATGCACGACGAGTTGCTGAAGCTCTGGGCTGCCACCAGGACCACGATGGTATTTGTTACGCACGATCTGACCGAGGCGATCACCTTGGCCGATCGCGTCGCCGTGTTCTCCGCCCGCCCCGGACGAATCAGGGCCATCGAGACGGTCGATCTCCCTCGCCCCCGGGATGTGTTCCGTATTCGCTTCGACCCGCGCTTTGGCGAGCTGCACGATAAGCTCTGGGGCTACCTGGAAGAAAGCGTGCGCGACGGCGTGATGGTGGGATAAGCAGATGGCCGCGATAATTGCCCAAGAGTCTGCACCCAGGGTCGGCCACGACATCGTCGCGAGCGCGCGCACCGAATGGTTCAAGGTCCTGGCATGGCGCATCGGCATCGTCGCGGTCGGCCTAACGTTATGGGAAACCGCCAGCGGGCGGTGGGTCAAACCGTTCTGGATTTCCAGCCCCTCGGCGATTTGGGCGCAGCTCATGGCCTGGGTCGATAGCGGCGACCTTTGGATGCACGTCGAAATTACCATGATCGAGACTATCCTGGGCTTCGTCTTCGGCGCCGTGAGCGGGATCGGAGTGGGCTTAGCCCTCGGCCTGAACAAGCGCCTGGCTGCGGTGCTCGATCCTTTCATCATCGCATTCTACTCGCTACCGAAAATCGCCCTCGCGCCGCTGTTCATCCTGTGGTTCGGGGTGGGCTTGCTGTCGAAAGTCGTGCTGGCGACGTTCGTGGTGTTCTTCCTGGTGTTTTACAACACCTATGCCGGTACCTTGGCGGTGGAGCAGGAATTGGTCGACGTGTTGCGGCTGATGGGCGCCTCACGCTGGCAGATCGTGCGTAAAGTCATTCTGCCATCCGTCCTATTGTGGATTTTCACCGGCATGAAAATCTCGGTCCCCTATGCGCTGATCGGCGCAGTGGTGGGGGAGATGATGGCGTCCAACAAAGGGTTGGGCTACCTGATTCAAGCCTCGGCCGGGCAGTACGATACAGCAGGGGTCTTCGCGGCGTTGTTCGTGTTGATGCTTATCGCCACCGGATTGCACGAGATGCTTAAGCAGAGCGAAAAGCTTATGCTGCGGTGGAAAGAAGACAGCACCTGATTTGACGCCGCGTCGGCCCTGGCGCAGCATAATGTCCTGGAGGGAACAGCCATGATGAATATCAGGCCGGTCGGCGAACAGATCGGCGTCGAGGTTTCGGGCGTCGATGTCAGAACCGTCAGCGATGCCGATTTCGCAAAAATCTATCGGGCTTGGATCGATCGTAACGTTCTGGTGGTGAAAGATCAGCACCTGACAATTCCGGAATTCCTAGCCTATAGCCGCCGCTTCGGGATCGTGAATCCGCATCCCTCGAAATCCACCCGCCACCCCGATTTTCCCGATATTACCCTGCTCGGCACCAACAAATTCGATGCCGACGGCAAATTGAATCAGGCGATTTATCGCCGCGGGGCCGAGGGTTGGCACACCGATGGGGCCTATGACGAGGTTCCGTTCAAAGCAACCCAACTCTATGCGCTCGCCATCCCCGATACGGGCGGCGATACCTTATTCGCCAGCGGCTACACCGCTTACGAAGCGATGCCGCAACGGTTGAAGGACCGGTTGGACGGCGTCCTCGGCGGCTTCACCTATGGCGGCCGCAAGAGCAGTCAGGCGCTGCTGAACCCCGAGGATCGCGATCGCCAGCCGGTGCTGCATCCGATCGTCAGATTGCATCGCGAAAGCGGGCGCAAGTCGCTGTATTTCGATCCCGGGAAGATCGTCTACGTGCAAGGCTTGGAAGCTAGCGCCAGCAACGATTTGATCGACGAACTGACCGGCTACATGATCCAGCCGAACGGCCAGTACCGGCACAAATGGGCCGTGGGCGATATCGTGATTTGGGATAACCGCTGTTCCTATCACAAGGCCGCCGGCGATTACCCGCCGGAACAGGACCGCATCCATTGGCGAGTGTCGATCAAGGATTGGGAAGAAGCGGGGAAAATGGCGGCGGAATAAGTGTTGCCAACGGCGTGTTGAGCGACCGATCGCCCAACACGCCGCCAACCGGGATCGTTAAGCCGGCAGCTTTGTCGACTGCCACGTCACCATTCGCCAGGTGCCGTTCTGGTTCTCGTAGACATCGGTGAAGCGCACCCCGAACGAGTTCGGCTTCCCACCCGCCATCACTGAAATTTGCGCCTCGCCGGTCAGCACGACCGCATTGCCGAGGTCTTGTGCGACGACCTTGGACGGCACGACCGAGGTATAAACCGTCGAGCCGTTCTGCATGTTCTCGATCAGGCTGGCTTTGGTATCCATCCGAGCAGACGAATGCGTGTAGATCAGGCCTTTGCAGATGTGCTTGGTGAGAAAGTCGATGTTCTTTTCCGCCATCGCCGTCATGCGCTGACGGTCGAGTTCGATGATAGCGTCTCCGTTACCGGCCATGGTTTCCTCCATTGGATTGTCGATGCCCCAGCATAACCTGGGGCATCGCGATTGTCATTGCGCTGCGGCGGTGCCGCCGAACGCCGGCGGAATATAGCCCAATTCGATCGCTTTGATCTGCAACGCCATGTATTTCGAGTAAATGCGGCTCTGTGTGAGCCCGCCCCCCATGAACCAAAGCCCTGGCTGCGGCGTGCGCTTCCACATATTGGACATCTCGCCATCTGTCCCAATGCCCCACACTTGGCCCACCCGCTCGGCGGTATCGTTTCCAAGTAGGCGACGGACCATTTCTTGTTGGGTGTGGTAGCCGGTGGCGAGAACCAGAAGGTCGGCGGGCACGATCGTTCCGTCTTTTAACAGCGCGCCTTCGGCCACGAACCGTTCGATGCGATCGAACGATAGCAGTCCGACCTCCCCATCGATCAGCAATTGTGCGCAGCCGGCATCGAGGTAATACCCGCCGCAGCGCCGCCGGTATTTCATTTGGTGGCCGGTTTCGTCCTCCCCCGCGTCCCATTTATAGCCGATACCTTGCAGGCCCTCGATCATGGCTTTGTCGGCTTCGACCATGCGTTTCATACCGGCTTGGTAGCCGCGCAGCATCAGCGGATAGGTGGTCGCGGTCCCGATCAGATCGCAATCTTCCAACGGAGGCCCCTCTTCGTACAGCGCGTAATTCATTTTCGCGCTCGGTTCGATGCTGACAACCGTTGTCGAACCGCGCTGAATAATCGTGGTTTCGACACCGTGGCTGTGCAGGTCTTGCGCCACGTCGTGACCGCTGTTGCCGGTACCCAGCACCAAGGCCTTTTTGCCGTGCCAAGGTTCGCCGCTTTTGAAGCCGTGCGAGTGGAACATATCGCCCGCGAAATCCTTTAATCCGGGCAGATCGGGGATATGCGCGATGCCGTTGGTGCCGTTCGAAAGGATAACGTGCTTGGGATGCATCGTCCGTTCGGTACCGTCTTCGCGCCGCAGCACGGCGGTCCAGGTGCCTTTCGCTTCGTCGTAGGTGCCGCTGACGAATTCGGTACTGGTCCAGCAATTTACCTGCATCGCTTCGGCGTACATTTCGAGCCAACCGCCGAGCATGTCTTTGGGAATATATTTCGGCCACGTCGGCGGGAATGGCATGTAGGGCAGGTGGTTGACCTGGATTTGGTTGTGCAATGCTAGGGAATGGTAACGAACCCGCCAATTGTCGCCGATACGCGCGTATTTATCGACCACCAATGTATCGACGCCGAGCTGACCGAGGCAAGCGGCGACCGCTAGGCCGTTCTGTCCGCCGCCGACCACCAGCACGGTCGGATCGCGATCCGCGAACCTTACTGCGTCTTGCCGCTGTTCGAGCCAGTTCTTGCCGCCGAAATTGCGGGAATAGGCATCGCCGGAGGGACGGCGGGTGCCGGTCGCTTCCTCGTGGCCCTTCAACTCGTCGAGCGACGTCATCAACACCCAGGCCTGGGTCGGGGTCGGGGTTGGCAGTCGTACCACCCCGAAGCCGCGTCCGGTGGCGGTTTCGAAACGGAAAATAGCCTCGTAAACCTCGATCCCCAGGCGCTTGACTATGCGCGGCGGAGTGCGGTCCTCGGCGATTTCGAAACCATGCGCCGCGACGGCTTTTTGCGCGTCGGTCAAGAACGCGGCAATGGATGCGGCACCTATATCCGGGCGAATGTGCCAGGAAAACGCCAGCATATCGCGATAGTGGCACTCGGTACCGAACAGGCTGGCGAGCGCTGCGGCATCGCCGCCGCGCAGAACCGATTCGAAGCGGTTCAACCAGCGTGCGGTGGCATCGCGGGCTTTTTCGGCCGGCGATGTTTGCGCGACCATGACGGCGGCATCGTTCATTGGGGACGTCCTCGGGGGTGTTGTGCGGCAACGATTGAGGCGCGTTTCCGCGCCGAGGGCAAGCGCGCGGTCTAGCTGCCGTTCGTTCCAACCGTATCGAAATAAAGATCCCGCCAGCTATCGGGCTTATGTTTGATCGCACCGGCCTTGAACATGAAGTCGGCGGTATTGCCCGCGCCTTGGGGTTCCAAATTGAACACCACGCCTGGACCCGACATCATCGCCAGCAGTTCGTCGATCGTCATTTTATCGCGTGTCGCCCGCAGATATGTTTCGGCCGCCGCACGCGGATTTTCCCGGATCGATACGGTCGTATCGTACAAGGCGGCCAGGAAAACAGCGACGGTCTTCGGGTTTTCGGTGCGAAATTTGGTCGTTGCCGACAGCGCGCTGACCGAGTGCGGCCCGATCGCGTCGAAGCTACTGGCAACGACGTGTACGCCGGGCTGAGCCAGTTCGAAATACTGATAGGGCAGGGAACTGAAATGCGAGGTAAACGCCCCGCCGCCAGCGATCAGCCCGGCGGTCGCATCCGGGTGTCCGATCGATACGGTATTGGGGTCGAGCTTGCGATACTCGGCCTCTCCGAAGGTTTTGGCTGCAAGGATGTCCAGCATCATGGCTTGCATCGATACTTTGACCGATGGCAAAGCGATACGGTCGGCGGGCGCGTAATCCGCGATCGTTTTGATCCGCGCGTCGGAACTGATCAGCAGCAGGGGCATGACGTTCATGCCGGACAGCCCACGAATGGCGCCAGCGCCGCGGGTTTTGTCCCACATGGTGATAAGGTTCGACATGCCGACGGCGCCGACGTCGATCTCCCCCGAAATCAGCCCGTCGTTCAACACTGCCGGCCCACCGACGGTGACGAACTCGGTGCGAAGGGACGTCAACCCTGCTTCCCGTGCTCGGGCACCGACGGTATCGCGTTCGCGCATGAGCACGAGTTGCATGTAGGGGAGGCCGTTTTGCATGCCGATACGCAAACGGTCGGATTCGGCCCGTCCCGGCGTTGTCAGGCACGCCAAGGACAGCACCGCGATGGCGAGGCTACGAAGTAACAACATGGTGCTCTCCTGGCGGGCGTCGGTTTATTGCGCCTTTTTCGCCGCGTATGCGCCGCCGGCCGCGCGGACTTCGGCCGCGTTGGTCGCGGCCCGCAGCCGCGCGAGGTGTTCCGCCTCCCCCGCGAGCATCGCTTTGGCGTTGGCCAGCACTTGCTCGGCTTTATCGGCCGGGAATTTGACCGCGCCGTTTTCGTCCATGTGGATCAGGTCGCCGGGGGCCACGTCCATACCGCCGACCGACACCGGCACGTTCACGGCTTGCACCGCCATTTCGCCATGGCCGGCGGTGACACCGCCTAACAGCATCTGGAAATTCAGCCGGCGTACGGCATCGACGTCGCGCGATGGGCCGTTCGACAGCATGCCGATGCAGCCCACGGCCTTCATCGACGTCACCATAATCTCCCCGGCCAATCCGGCTTTGGACATCAGATGCTCCGGCCATTTCTGCTGAATGACCAAAATGGTGGGCTTTTTCATCGCATCGAGCGCGTCGACCACGTCCATGAAGGACAGACGCCCGCTGAAATTGGGATCGGGCAGGCCGAATACGCAGGTCACGGCATGGCCGACGATCGCGCCCATTTCCGGGTAGATGCAGCGGATGGAGGTGTCGGTGTACCAGTTCTCGGTCCAGGGGTTGTATAGGCCGAGGCAGAGCGGATTCTTCGGATATGTCGCCACGACATTGGTGATCGTGGGTGTATCGATGGTGCGCAGTTCGGCGAATAGGTCGGTCATCGGGGCGTTCCTTCCGGGAAAGCCAACACATCCGACAAACCGCCCTATTCTGGCAAGGGTCGCCGCATTGCATCGAGTTAACCGACTTGTCATCGCATGGTGCTGGAGAATCGGCGCGCGGGTCCCTACCTCCCCGCCATGCGATCGGGGATCGCGGAACGGCCATGCGATCGGGATCGCGGAAAAGCTATGCGATCGGGATCGCGGGAGGATGGTAGATGCTTACATATGCGACGGTCGACCGATTGCCCCGAACCCAGGCGGTGCGGCGGGCACTGCGTGCCACGCATCGGCCGGAAGCGACCGCCGATTTACTGTTCCTCGAAGCCTGGGAAATCGACGCCCCACGCGATCTCGCGAGCCTTCTGCGCGCTCGGCAGATCGTGCGAGCGAACCGGACCTTGGCCGCCGAGATCGAGGCCGAGTTGAAAGCCGGATAAATCGGGCAATCTGCGGCGAATGCGCTAATATAGAGCTTATCCTTATCACGAGGCACAATGTCCGAAGACCGACCCACCGGCGATCTCGCACTGAAGATCGTCGCTATGCCAGCCGACACCAATCCGGCCGGCGACATATTCGGCGGCTGGATCATGGCGCAAATGGATCTATCCGCCGGCACGGCTGCGTCGGAGCGGGCGCGAGGACGGACAGCCACCGCGTCGGTGTCGCATCTGAATTTTCTGCGCCCGGTGAAAATCGGCGATGTCGTTTGCGTCTACACGCGGGTACTGCGCGTCGGCCGTACATCGATCTCGTTGGAAGTCGAAGCTTGGGCGGTCCAGCGCGGCCGCAACGACCTGCACAAAGTGACCTCGGCCGAGTTCGTGATGGTCGCGCTGGACGATAACGGCAAGCCCCGGCCGGTGGACGCGCCGGAGGCCTGAAACGCTGCGATTTCCGACGGTACGCCATTTACGCTCTCCTGAGGCTGCGATAAGGAGAAATACCTGCTCGCGTAAAAGACGACCGTAGGAGAAAACAGATGGCCGACAAACCGCCACGCTTCGATTGCCCCGGCCGCCGCGCCCCGGATTCATGCGCGTGAGCATCGTCAAGCTGCGGCGTTTTATCGCCGACTTCACCGGCTTGACTGATCGATGCGCCAAAAACGAACGCGCCATGCGGACAGAAGGCGCGATATTGTTGCGCGAACTCGTGACCGAAGACGACTGGCTGCCGGATTTTTGCGCCGCGCCCGATCCCAAACGCTATCAGCAGCATTTGCTGTGGTGCGATCCGCACGAGCGGTTTTCTGTGGTCAGCTTCGTATGGGGGCCCGGTCAGGAAACGCCGGTTCACGATCATACCGTCTGGGGTCTGATCGGTATGTTGCGCGGTGCGGAGATCGAGCAAAGCTACGTAACCGACACCGCGACCGGACGACTTGTGCCGGGCGATAGCGCGGTTTTAAGACCGGGGGAGGTCGCCGCTGCGTCGCCCTCGATCGGGGACATCCATCAAGTACGCAACGCTCTGAGCGATCGGCCGTCGTTTAGCATCCATGTGTACGGCGCCAATATTGGCGGGGTGAATCGGCACGTGTTCGATCTCGCGGGCAACACCCGCAAATCCTTCATATCCGGCTACAGTGCGGCGCCGATGCCGAACATTTGGGATCGCAGCGTGCCGTTGGCGGCGTAAGCGCGGGCTACAGGCGAAACAGGTTACCGACGGCGGCGGGTGTCACCACTGGCTCCCCGAACGCATCCACCAGTTCTTCGACTGCTCGCCAGCCGGTGCAATGGGCCGGAATTATCGCATCGAGGTCGAACTGGATGTCGAGCCGGGCGACCGGGGTCGATTTTATGCGTCGGCTACTCCGCCGCCATCAGTTTCATCTCTTCCGAAACCGACAGGATCGGCATCCCGTCGATCGCCTGGGACGGGCGGCCGTCGGCACCGATCAGTTTCTCGCCCACCAGCGTAATTCGATATAATTGCCGGTCGAAATCGGACTGGAAAATGTCCCGAGGCGCTAGATGCGCCGTAGACCGGTTATCCCACATCGCGATGTCGCCCGCGTTCCATTTGAACCGCACGGTGTATTCCGGACGCACCACGTGCTCCCAAATAATCTCCAGCAATTTCGCACTTTCCCGGGGGGTGAATCCGACCAGGGATTTGATAAAAGACGGGCTAGCAAACAGCACTTTTTCCCCGGTTTCGGGATGCACGCCGACCATCGGGTGCTCGCTTTTCAGCGCGCGGCGTTTCACCCGTTCGTCGTATGCACCGCCCTTGCCGTCGCCCCGTGCCTCGAACGCATGAATCGCCCGAACCCCTTCGAGGAAGGTGCGCATCGGTTCGGACAGGCCCTGATAGGCAACGACGAGGTTGGTCCAGAACGTGTCGCCGCCATATGGCGGGATAGTGACGCCGCGCAGGATCGACGCGCAGGGCGGGTTCACCGCCGCCGTCACGTCGGTATGCCAGCCATACCAGGGCGTGATCGTCATCGCCTCGTATTTGGAGTTGGCGGTGCGATTCTTGGCGACCGAATAAATCTCCGGATATCCGTCGACATGCCCGAACACCGCGTGTCCGATCGTCGGTTCGCCGAACTGGCGCGCCATCGCGACATGCTGCGCGTGATCGAGATTTTGGTCGCGGAAAAAAATAACTTTCCATTTCAGGAATGCGTCTCGGACGGTCTTAAGCTGGTCCGGCGGTAGGGCCTGCCGGAGGTCTACGCCACGGATTTCCGCGCCGATATGCAGGGTCAGGGGGATAATTTCGACCACGGCGTTCGCTCCTGGATCGGTTATGGCGCAAACGTTGGGCGGCGCGTCGCCCGGTGTCAACGCCTGCCGGCTTGCCCGGTCGCACCGATAGGGATACACGCGCGCCCCTCTCGCAGTTTGGGTATCCGATGCTTCACGTTGGGATCGATTTCGGCACGACCAATACGGTCATCGCGTTGCCGGATGGCGACGGGGGGACACGGGGCGCTGTGTTCGGCACCGAGCAAGTCTTCCGTTCCGTGCTATGCTTCTGGACCGAGGACGCGAAAGCCGGACAACGTCTGCACCATGCTGCGGGACCGGGGGCCATCGCCGCCTATCTCGACGATCCCCACGACAGCCGCTTGATCATGTCGATGAAGACCTACCTTGCGCAGCGCAGCTTCACCGAAACGCGCATTTTCGGCCGCCGTTTTACCCTCGCCGATTTGATCGCACACTTCCTGAAGGCGGCAGTGGCATCGGCCGGGCTCGATCCCGGCGACTTGCACGCGGTTGTCGGCCGCCCTGTCAGTTTCGCCGGAGAATTCGCCGACGACGCCTTTGGGGAAACAAGACTGCGCGAATCCTTCGCCGCCGCCGGCTTTCGCGATATCGCGGTCGCGTTGGAGCCGGAGGCCGCCGGCTGGCGCTTCGCGCGCGGCTTGGAACGCCCTGCCACGGTGCTGGTGGGCGATTTCGGCGGTGGCACCAGCGATTTTTCGGTGCTGCGCTTCGTGCCGGGGCAGCCCGTCGCGCAGATCGGGCATTCCGGTGTCGGCATCGCCGGCGACATGTTCGATTATCGTATCATCGACAAAGTCGTTAGCCCACTGCTGGGCAAAGACGATACCTACCGGGTTTTCGGCAAAGACATGCCCATTCCCGTCGAGTATTTTCGATCGTTTGCTCGGTGGCACAGCCTGTCGCTGATGCGCGGTCCAAAAACCCTGCGCGAAATCGGCGACGTTGCGAAAACCGCCCAACACCCCGAGCGGCTGCGTGGGCTGCTGGCGCTGATCGAGGACGAGCAGGGGTTTCCGTTGTATCAGGCCGTCTCGTCGGTCAAAGCCGCCCTATCGCGCGACGAAGCCGCTGTGCTGAGCTTCGCCCATGCCGGGATCGCGATCGATCGCACGGTCGCACGGTCGGATTTCGAAACCTGGATCGCCCCCGATTTGCTGCGTATGGGCGCTGCGATCGACCGCGCATTGGCGGTTTCGGCATTGTCACCCGATGCGATCGACCATGTGTTTCTGACTGGCGGCACATCCTTTGTGCCGGCGGTGCGGCGCTTGTTCGAAGATCGCTTCGGTCCCGAACGGGTGACAGCCGGTGGGGAATTCGTGTCGGTGGCCGAGGGTTTGGCGTTGATGGGGGGTGGGGCCTAGGCAACCCCCTCATTATGCCCAGGCAGCTCGATCGTCAGCATCCAAGCGCTCAGGCTTTTCCCATGCGGATCGATCGCGAGCGAGCGCGTCACCCCGCCGCCAAGCGCGTTCTCGATCACGAAATTCAGCGCCCGCAACTGCGGTAACGCGTACCGCCGTACCGGCCCCGCGCCCAAGTGACGAAAATGCCCCAGCACGCGCTCGGCCGTCAGTTCGCGGTCGATCGCCGCCCACCCGGCATCGTCGTAGGCCGTGACCGAAATATTCGACGTATTGCCTTTGTCGCCCGCTCGGGCATGGGCGATGTCGTAGAGCCGGATGCTCATGCTGCGCGCTCCATCACGATTTCGGGTCGCACCCATTCTCGGGGGATGAGCACCGACTTCACCGCCAATATTTGCCGTGCGCCGAAATTCACCCCGCCCCCGGCGCCGGTGGGGCCTTGCATGTGCAGGCTGCGGACTTCGGCACCCAACGCCTCGGCGGCTTTTTTATCGGTGGTACGGGCAGCGATGCGCAGGCGGACCTCGTAGGGTTCGGGCGCCAGCGCGGCGTCGTTGGCATGCAACGAATTCATCCCGATCAGGTCGATCCGCATTTCCGAATACGACAGTCCGCGACGGCGGAGGCGTTCTTTCACCACCTCGATCCCCAGCTTGGCGCGGGCGACGGCGTTGTGACCGGCAAAGCCCATCTCGCCCGATCCCATGTAGCCGTCGAAATAGCCCACCACGACCTTATACGTCGCGGTTCGGGGTTTGCCGCGCGCGCCATGGAACGCGACCCGGTCTTTTGCCAGTTGCTCGAACGAAACGCCCGACGCGTCCAACACGCAATCGGGTGTGATATACGCGCTGGGATCGTGCATTTCGTACAACAGTTGCTCGGTGCAGGTCGCCACGTCCAGCCGACCGCCGGAGCCGGGAGTTTTCGATACCTCCACCCGCCCGTCGGCCCAAACATCGGCTAAGGGGTAGCCGAGGCCAGCGAGGTCCTCGACTTCCTTCTTGCCGGGATCGGCGAAGCAGCCACCGGTCAACTGGCCGGAACATTCCAGCAAATGCCCGGTCAACGTGCCGTTCGCGAGTTTGGCATAATCGTCGTACGACCACCCGAACGCATGCAGCATTGGCCCGAGAAACAGCGCGGGGTCGGCCACCCGCCCGGTGATCACTAGGTCGGCGCCGGTTCGGAACCCGTCAGCCACCACGTCGGCCCCCAGATACGCATTGGCCGAGGCCATGCGCGGGAGCAACGATTCCAACGGTGCCCCGTCCTCCATCAGCGCCAATTCGGGATGGGCGCGCATGATATCGGTGACCTCGTCGCCGCGGACCACGGCGCAGGAATAGTCCGGGCAACCCCAATCCGCCGCGTGCTTGCGCAGGATGTTCGCCGCGCCCATCGGGTTGGCGGCCCCCATGTTGGTCACGATCTTGACACCCCGCTTCAGGGCAGGGGGCATGATCGCCTCCATCCGCTCCAGCAATACCGGCGTATATCCCTTCGTCGGGTCCTTCGCGCGGTCCAACGTTTCCCGCGCGATCGTCCGCTCGGCCAGACACTCCATGGCGAGGTAATCGAGATCGCCTTTCTCCACGATCTCCACCCCCGGCGGAATGCGATCGTCGGAAAAGCCCGCGCCGCAGCCGATCCTGATTTTGTCGCGTGCCATCCCAGCGTCTCCTGTTCGTTGGGCCGGACGATAGCCGGGGTGGGGGAGGGACGCCAAGCCGGTGTCCCGCCTACGCCCCCCCGAACGCCCGCGCTACCGCCAGTAGCGTGCTATCCGTGCCCCGCCCGCCGACGATCGACAATCCCACCGGCGCCCCGTCGACCGAGGCCCCTGGCA
>JBAXFK010000084.1:0-15444 GCA_037139955.1 Rhodospirillales bacterium | reverse complement strand
GATCTGAGCCCCTGACCCGGAACCTCGGTCGCGTCCGTTGTCGCGACAACCGGGCCGGCGGCCGCCAACAGCGAACGGGCGAGGGGATGGCGGCTGTGCGCGG
Organism: Rhodospirillales bacterium; assembly: GCA_037139955.1. GTDB lineage: Bacteria > Pseudomonadota > Alphaproteobacteria > Acetobacterales > Acetobacteraceae > Rhodopila. Next base: position 15,341 of record JBAXFK010000084.1, on the reverse strand, counting down.
CCAATGCCGCTGCGGCGCGCAGGGTTTCGGGGTCGACGCCGTCCCGCACAAGCGCCAGGGTCGGCTCCGTCAGCGTGCCGGTCTTGTCGAACACGACGGTATCGACCTCGGCAAGGCGTTCCAACGCGGTGCCGGATTTCAATAAGACGCCGAGGCGGAACAGACGCGATGTCGCGATCACCTGTACCGCCGGTACCGCCAAGGCCAAAGCGCAGGGGCAGGTCACGATCAGCACCGCGCAAGCGGTCAGCAGCGAGACGTCCAGCGGCGCGGATGCCACGAAATACCACCACACGAACGTCGTCAGCGCCGTTACGTGAACGGCCGGGGCGTACAGCCGAGCGACCCGGTCGGCGAGGACGACGAAGCGGGAGCGGCGGGCTTCGGCGGCTTCGATCAGGCGCACGCAATCTGCCAGCAGCGTGGTGTCCCCGGTCGCGGTGGCCCTGACGATCAGCGGCTCGCCGAGGTTCAGAGTGCCGGCGAACACTGCGGTGCCGGGCGCGGCGGTGGCGGGTAGGCTCTCGCCCGTGACTAGACTGGTGTCCAGCGGGGCGGTCCCGCGTTCTACGATTCCGTCGGCGCCGATCCGCTCGCCCATGCCGACCAGCACGCGGTCGCCTTGCTGGATGGCTTGCTGGGCGCGGCGTTCCGTCGTGCCGTCGGCCAGCAGCACCGTCGCATCCGCCGCCCGCAACGTCAGCAACTGCTCGGCTGTCGCCCGTGCCTGACCGCGTGCACGATGATCCAGCACACGCCCGATCAGCAGGAAAAACAGCAGGGTGATGGCGGAGTCGAAATAGGTGTGCTGCGCGTGGGCGATGGTTTCGGTCAAGCTCATAATCGAAACCAAAATCACCCCGACGCCGATGGGCACATCCATATTGGTGCGGCGGTTGCGCAGGGCGGCGAAGGCGGATTTGAAGAACGGTCGCCCGGCGTAGGCGATGGCGGGCAGGGCGATCAGCGCGGACACCCAGTGTAGCAGATCGCGCGTCGCCGGCCCCATTCCGGCGAGCCAGCCCACGGCCTCCCCCGCCCAAAGCCCGATCGAGATCAGCATAACGTTGCCGGACGCGAACCCGGCGACTGCGAGGGCACGCAGCAGCGTACGGCCGATGACGTCTTGCGCGGCACTCAGGGCTTGTGCGTCGAACGGCACAAGACGGTAGCCCAGCCGTTCGATCGCCCCGACCAGCCGCGCGGCGTCGTCGACGGGGCCGGTCCAGGACAGGCGAAGCTGGCGGCTGGTCATGTTTACCCGACCTGCAACGACATTCGGTTCGCGGGCGAGGACGGATTCGATCAGCCACACGCAGGCCCCGCATTGCAGCCCGTCGACGGCTAGCGACAAGGTATGCGTGCCATCGGCGGCAGTCGCGACGGTGCGTTGCAGGTTCAGGTTCGCGTCTGCCTCCGGCCGCGGAGCGCGGGCGGCGGGATCGAGCATGCGTTGTCGGTAATATCGACCCAGGCCAAGGGTCTGGATCGTGTCGAACGCGACCGAGCAGCCGGGGCAGCAAAAGCGCTGGTTTGCGGCGGTCGGTTGGCCGCAATGGGCACAGGTGCCCTCGGTCGGGTTCGGCGAGGCGTTCACTTCACGACAATACGACGGGTGGCGGCCACCTCGTGCCCATCGGCGGCAATTGTCAGCAGCAATTCCCATTGGCCTTGGGCCGGCAGCGTTATGTCGCCGGCATATTGGCCGGGCATCGTTTCATAGAATACGATCGATGTTTCCATCGCCTCCCCGACCGGCCGGCTCGCGGTTGCGACGATTCGTGCTCGGTTCAACGGTGCGTGTCCGGCCCCGGCCAGTCTCAGCACCGGCCGGCCGCGTGAGTCGGTTGCGGCATCGACCGTCCAACCCAACGCCGCCTGCGTCTGCATCCGGTCGAGCACCGTGTTGTAGCGGTTGGACAAATCGAAACCCTCGCCACCCCGGGTTTTGCCGGGGAAGGTGTGCAGTGCGGTTGTGACCATGCCAACGTTGACTGCGATCACCACCGTCATGCCGGCGGCGATAAACCAGGGGAAAAAGCGCCATGGCGAGGTTTGCATCAGTTATGTCCTCCCGTGTTGGGACCCATGAAGATCGAATGGTAGGTCGTCAGCTCGCCGGTTGCGGTATCGCGCAAGACGAAATCGATCGGCGACGAACCGTCGCGCAGTATTCCAGGCTGGCCGCTGACGAAGACATGGAAGGTTCCGACGGCGTCGGCTTTGACCGGCAGACCCAATTGCACGGCGGGCCCCAGGTTTTCGTCGGTTTCGGTCAGTACGGCGTGCGGTAGCCCGAGGGTAGATAGTTCGAAAGTAGCGAGGGTTGAGGCCTTGTTGACGATTTTGATGGTATATCCGTTGCGCAAATCGCCGCTGGCCAGCCGAACGAACAGCGGTGCGCGTTCGTGCTGCACCGACAGGCCGATGCCCGGCCGCATAACCAACGCCGCGACCATCGCCCCGGCCGCGACTACCAGCGCCGTTAAATAAATCGCGGTGCGGGCGCGGAAGAAGCGGAACCCGGCATGGGTGCCGGCGGCCTTGGCGGCCTGATCGGCGAGGGTGTCCCACGTAATCAGCCATTGCGGCCGACCGGTGCGCTGCATCACATGGTTGCAGGCGTCGATGCACAGGCCGCAATTGAGGCACTCCAACTGAATGCCGTCGCGGATGTCGATGCCGGTGGGGCAGGCGGTGACACAGGCGCCGCAATCGACGCAATCGCCGCCGGCCCCTTCGACGCGCTTGCCGCGCGTGCGGGGTTCGCCGCGCCAGCTTTGATAGGTGACGGTCAGGCTTTGCTCGTCCAGCATCGCGGCCTGAAAACGGGGCCAGGGGCACATATAAGTACAGACCTGCTCGCGCGCCCAGCCGGCCAACAGATAGGTGGTCGCGGTGAACAGGCCGGTGAAGAAATAGACTTCCTTGGATGCGACGCCGGTCCAAAATTCCACCGTCACCGTGGGCGCATCGACATAGTACATGATCCAGGCACCGCCGGTCCAAAAGGCTATGCAGAACCACGCGGCGTGTTTGACGGCCTTACGCCAGACGGTATCGAAAGTTGTCGGTGCGGCGTCGCGCTTCATGCGTTCGTTGCGGTCGCCTTCGATCTTGGCTTCGATCCACATGAATAGATCGGTCCAAACCGTTTGCGGGCAAGTATAGCCGCACCAGACGCGCCCGATTAAGCTGGTGACCAGGAACAGCGCCACCGCGCCCATGATCAGCAGCCCGGTGAGGTAGTAAATATCCTGCGGCCAGAATTCGAGGCCGAAGAAATAGAAGCGCTCGTGCGAAATATCGAGCAGCACCGCCTGGTTGGGCTGGGTCGGACCCCGAGTCCAGCGCAGCCAGGGAAGTGCGTAGTAAAGCGTCAGACAGAAAATCAACACCGCCCATTTGAACCGCCGCACCGGGCCGTGCACGGTCTTGGGATAGACACGTACACGGTTGGCAAACAAATGCTGACCGGCTTCCTCTTGCTCCAGTTGGCGCAAGCGATCGGTTTGGGAGATGCGGGCCATTATTCGCCGCCGCCCAACCCGTGGACATAGAGCGTCACGCTCTTGATGGTCGCGATGTCGAGGCGGGTGTTCCAGTTCGGCATGACACCCATCCGAGCGTTGGTAATTTGCCCGACGACGGCGTCTCGTGTGTCGCCGTTCAGGTGGGCACGCCCGGCGAGACGCGGCGCACCGACCTCGCGTTTGCCTTCGCCCTTGTCGCCATGGCAGGCGGCGCAATTGTCGGCGAAGAGTTTTTGCCCTGCCGCAGTGTTGCCGCCCGGATTGCCATAAAGCGTCATCACGTAATCCGCGACTTGCTCGATTTCGGCCGGTTTCAACAGGCCATCGGCTGCGAATTTCGGCATCTGGCTCTGCCTCGCATCGTCGAGACCGCTGCGAATGCCGTAGACCAGCGTCTTCTGGATATCGTCGAGCGTGCCGCCCCAGATCCAATTGCCGGCCGCCAAAGCGGGATAACCCACATTGCCGCCGCCGCCGGCACCATGGCAGGGCTGGCAATTATTGGCGAAGGCGATGCGCCCGGCGGTTTGCGCCACCGCCAGCAATTGCGGGTCCTTACGGATGGCATCGAACGGCAGGTCCTTGATCCGGTCCATGTGGGCGGACCGCTGCTTCACCACCGCCGCGACGTCTTGGTCGACCGCAGTGCGTTGCGTGTAACCCAACGAGCCGTGCCAGTACCCGGTGAACCAGGGGATGGACGGATATAGCACGAACCAGACCAACGACCAGGCAACGCAAGCATAGAAGATATACACCCACCATTTCGGTAGCGGCTGGTTCAGTTCCTTCAGCCCGTCCCATTCATGACCCGTGGTCATGTGGCCGGTGACGGAGTCCTTTTCGATTTTTGTCGGCATGTTCGGGGCTCCTTAACGGTCGTCGTCGAACGGAATACGGGCGATCTTGTCGTAGGTCGCTCGCGTGCCGGGCCAGAACGTTGTCACCAGGATCGTCACGAACACCGCGGCCATGAAAACCACCGAGTGGTGCTGCAACCATTGGATCGTTGCCATCATGGATGCCTCCTATTGCCGCAGGTTTTCGTTGGCCGGATCGGCGAAGTCCACCATGGTCCCGAGGACCTGGAGGTAAGCAACGAGCGCGTCGAGCTCCGTTACATTTCCATCGCCGCGCCCGACTTGCACCGCTTTCGGATAGCGCTTCAGCAGAGCTGCGTTATCCGCCGCGGGATCGGCTTGGGTGCGCAGATCGGCCAGCGCGTTGGTAATGCCTTCGTCCGTATAAGGCACGCCGGTCATGCGTTGCGCTTTCAGGCGCTTCGCCAGATCGTCGGTATCCAGCGCGGTTTCCGCCAAGAAGGTGTAGTGCGGCATTAGCGATTCCGGCACGACGCTTTGCGGGTCCATCATATGCGCATAATGCCAGTCGGACGAATATTTGCCGCCCACGCGTGCCAGATCGGGACCGATGCGCTTGGATCCCCATTGGAACGGATGATCGTACATGCTCTCCGCCGCGATGGAGTAGTGGCCGTAACGTTCGACCTCGTCGCGCAGCGCTCTGATCATCTGGCTATGGCAGTTGTAGCAACCCTCGCGGACGTAGATGTCGCGCCCGCGCGATTCCAGCGGGCTGTATGGCCGAACGCCTTTGACGTGTTCGACCGTGGTTTCGATGGTGAACAGGGGGATCACCTCTACGATGCCGCCGATCGAGATGACGAGCAGCGTCAGCAGCAGCATCAGGAAGGCGTTCTTCTCGATGGTTTCATGGCGAATGAACATGGCTTTATTCTCCCGCCAGGGCGATGCCGGCCGGCATCGCTTCGCGTTTGTCGGTGGTCGGGCTGCGCACGGTCTGGATCAGATTGTAAACCATGATCAGCATCCCCGTGAGGAACAGCACCCCGCCCAGCATGCGAATGACGTAGTAGGGGTGAACGGCGCTGACGGATTCCGAGAACGAGTATTGCAAGAACCCGAAGCTGTCGTAGGCACGCCACATTAGGCCCTGCATGATACCGGCGACCCACATCGACGTGATGTAGAACACGATCCCCAAGGTCGCGACCCAGAAATGCCAGGACGCCAGCTTATTGGAATACAGGCCTTCGCGTTTCCACAGCACCGGCACCAGATAACACAGCGCGCCGAAGGTGATGAAGGCGACCCACCCCAAGGCACCGGAGTGAACGTGGCCGATGCCCCAATCGGTATAATGCGACAAAGCGTTGACGCTGCGGATCGACATCACCGGCCCCTCGAAAGTCGCCATGCCGTAGAAACCGACAGCGGTGACCGAGAAGCGCAGGCCCGGATCGGTGCGCAATTTATCCCACGCGCCCGACAGGGTCATGATGCCGTTGATCATGCCGCCCCAAGAAGGCATCCACAGCATGATCGAGAACGCCATGCCCAGTGTCTGGGTCCAATCGGGCAGCGCGGTCCAATGCAGATGGTGCGGCCCGGCCCAGATATACATGAACACCAGCGACCAGAAATGCACGATCGAGATGCGGTAGGAATAGACCGGCCGTCCGGATGCCTTCGGAATGAAGTAGTACATCATCCCCAGGAACCCTGCGGTCAGGAAGAAGCCCACCGCGTTGTGGCCATACCACCACTGGATCATCGCGTTCTGCACGCCCGAGGCGACGTTGTAACTCTTCGCGGTGAACAGCGACACCGGAATAGCGAGGTTGTTCCCCAGATGCAGCACCGCGATCGTCAGGATCATTGCCATGAAGAACCAGTTGGCGACGTAGATGTGCGGCTCTTCCCGGATGAAGACGGTGCCGATGAACACCACGGCATATGTCACCCACACGATCGTCAACCACAGGTCCAGGTGCCATTCCGGCTCGGCATATTCCTGCCCCTGGCTGAATCCCATCACATAGGACAGGGCCGCCATGACGATGAAGAACTGGTAGCCCCAGAAAATAAAGTTGGCGATCGCCTCGCCGCCGAACAGACGCACCCGGCAGGTGCGCTGCACGATATAGAACGACGTGGCGAACAATGCCGAGCCCCCGAAGGCGAAAATCGCACCCGAGGTGTGGACGGGCCGTAGTCGGCCGAAATTGGTGAACGACAATCCCAGATTCAGGGTCGGCCAAGCCAGCTGCGACGCCAGAACCACTCCCACCAGGAAGGCGACCACCGCCCAGAAGACCGTCGCGATGACGAATTTCTTGACGATGGCGTCATTGTAGCGCGGTGTCAGAGCGAGATCAGACATGCCAGTCCTCCCCCCGGGCATAAGCCTCGGCTTTGTCGTAGTGGCGGCGGATCAGGCCGACGACGAACACAGCGGCAAATCCGGCCAGAGACAGGCCGAACACGTACATTTCGTTATCGGTCGCACCTGAAGCCAGTACCAACCCGATAAGGCCGAATACCAGCATCATCGCACCTGCGACGATATCTCCTGTTTCCACTTCCATTCTTCATGCCCCCTATGGCCCGATCTTGTTCCCTGGTGCGCGCCTTGCCGCGTCGCAGCATTGATGCAGGTCAACGATTGCGGGCGGCGACGGTGTTAGATCGAGGGGTGGAGTCAGTACTGGCATTTTGTGGGTCTCTTCCCGTCGCGAGCGGCAGCGTGGTGGCGCTGTTTCTGGCCGGATTGATCGGCGGCCCCACGCATTGCGGCGCGATGTGCGGCGGATTCGTCCTCGGGCAGGTGGCGGATCGGATGGCCTCCATTCCGCTCGGTGGCCTATGCGAATGGCGCCGCCTCGCCGGCGCGGCGCTGGTGCCCTATCACCTGGGACGTTTGACGACATATGCCGGGCTAGGGGCGCTTATGGGCGCCGGGTCCGCCTCGCTATTGCCGCACTGGGTGGCAACAACGCTCCTGTTGCTGGGCGCCGTGCTATTTCTGCTGCGCGGCTTCGCACGCGCGCCGCTGTTCTGGAACCGCGCTGTCGCCGGCATGGCACGACGTGCCGGCGGAAGCCGATTCCTGCTCGGTTTAGCCCTCGGCTTTTTACCTTGCGGATTTCTTTATGCCGCGCTGACGATCGCCGCCGCCGGGCAATCGGCGCTGGCCGGTGCGCTGGGGATGGTTGCGTTCGGCATAGGGACGGTACCGACCCTGGTGGCGGTCGGAGTCGCCGGGCAGGTCGCCGGTCGGCGCTGGCAGGTGCGAATCGCCCGGTGGTCCCCGGCTTTGATGGTCGTCAACGCGCTGCTGCTTGTGGGTTTGGCGATTCGCTAGCACGCTACCGGCGGCTCAGTCACTCGTGAGCACGGGGACCAGCGACGCGATCAGTAACGCGGCCATCGCAAGGTTGAAGATACGCAACCGAATAGGCGACCGCAGCAAGCTGCGCACCCCGGTTCCCAGCAATATCCAGGGCAGCATGCAGGGGATCGATACCGCCCCGAAGACGACGCCGATCCGCAGTAGTTGCTCCGGCAAAGGTCGATCCGCGCGGGTGAATTCGCTGGCGACCGCGAGGGCAATCAGCCAGCCCTTGGGGTTAATCCACTGGAACGCCATGGCACCGAATAACCCGAGGATTCGTACATGGCCCACAGTGCCCGGCGGCGGCGCAGTCGCGATTTTCCAAGCCAAATACAGCATCCATGCCGCCCCGCCCCAGCGCATGACCGGCAGCAGCCCAGGGATCGCCAGTAAAGCGGACCCGAGACCGGCATCCACCAACACCAACATCAGGGCGAACCCCGCAGCGATCCCCAGCATATGCGGAACCGTTGCGCGTAATCCGTGATTGGCCCCCGAACTGGCGAGCATCGTGTTATTCGGCCCTGGGGTGATGTACATCGCCACCGCGAATCCGGTCAGGGACCAGACGGTGGCGTCCATGCCTAACGGTTGCGGCTGACCAGCCGCCCAGCCCGCTCGGCGGTCGCACCTTGGCCATAGACATAAGCCGACCGACCGTTGACCCAGGTTTCGATAATACCGTCCGATACTTTCGTGGGTGCGTCGTAGGTCGAGGCATCCTTCACCGTTGCCGGATCGAACAGCACCAGATCGGCGAACGCACCTGTTGCGATAATGCCGCGATCGGTCATGCCGAAAACCTCGGCCGTATGACCGGTCATTTTACGCACCGCGGTTTCGAGGCTGAACAGCCCGAGATCGCGTGCGTAATGACCCAGCACGCGGGGGAAGGTGCCCCAAAGCCGAGGATGCGGATAGGAATCGTGCGGCAGCCCGTCGCTGCCGATCATCGACAGGCGATGCGCCATGATCTTTTGGACGTCGTCCTCTTCCATTTGAAAATAAATTGCCCCTGCCGGCAGCAGTCGTTCGGCTGCATCTTTTTCGGATGTATTCCAATTGCGAGCGATGTCGGAGAGCATTTTACCGGCCATTTCGGGGTGCGGGACGGACCATGTCAGTTGCACCTTTACATCGGGGCGCAGCCGGAACGGCATCAGCACGGTCGAGCCGGCAGGATACGGATAGACGTCGAAATCTACTTTCTGCCGCAACGAAGCCCGATCGATAGCGGGCAGCGTTTCGGACGAGCGCCCGAAATTTTCCGGCATGGCGCATTTATGGTGACTGATGACGACGGGCGATCCGGTATCGCGGCCGATTTTCAGGGTTTCTTCGATCGATAGCATGACATCGTTGGCTTCGTCCCGCATATGCGTGACGTAAATGCCGCCAGCATTGCGCAATGCTTCCGCGACCGCGATGACTTCTTGCGTCGGGGCCATGCCGTTCGGCGGATAATACAGTCCGGTGGAAAAGCCCGAGGCGCCTTCGGCTAAAGCTGCGGCCAGCCGCTTGCGCATGTGTTCCGCTTCTTTATCGGTCGCGGCGCGCTGGGTGTCGCCGTCCATAGCCTCGACCCGCAACGACATGTGTCCGATCAGCGCGTAGGTATTGACCGGGGACGGGTCTTTCGCCAACCGTGCCGCGTAATCGCCGAAACTATCGAACGCGAACCAAGACTCGTCGCCGAGCAGATCGAGCGGTGGGACGGGGCGCGATTTCATGCGGACGGGCGACAGGCTGATGCCGCAATTGCCCACAACGACTGTGGTGACGCCCTGCGACATTTTGCACAGCATGCACTCCGGCCCGCACAGCACCGCTCGGTCGTCGTGCGTATGCGCGTCGATGAAGCCGGGCGCTACGGCCTTGCCGGTGGCGACGACTTCTCGGTCGCCGGTCGATCCGGACAGGTCGCCAACCGCCACTATGCGGTCGCCCGTCACACCGATATCGGCCTTGAAGCGGGGCTTACCAGTGCCGTCGAAGACGGTGGCATCGCGTATGATTAAATCGCAGCGCATGATTCGGAGTCTCTTTAACCGGGGGGACGCGTTTCGGTAAACCCGATCGTATGGATATCTCGGAACCCTCGCAACTCGCTATGCTCCGAGGCTACGCAGCGGGAAGTTAGGTCGGGCGGCATTCGCGGCACCGGGTCTCGCCACCATCCGCCGGTAGTTGCGGGTAGGAGATGACCGCTGCACGGCTTTAGCCGAATTGCGTCACCCGTAAACCTCCCGCGCGATTTCCTCCGAAACCAGCCCGTCGCGCACGTCGCGTGCCACGGCATCGCGGTCGCGCAGCTTCGGATCGCCCATCCCGGCGCCGCCCGGCAGTTCCAAAATCAACCGGTCGCCATCGGCAATGACCTGATAGCCCTTCGTACGCAGCAACCCGCCAGACTTGAAACGTACGACGCCAGCACCACCGTCGAGCCCGCCCTCTCGGCCTTTCGGTGCATGACCGATCCGGTCGAACGACGCATTGACCGCGAATTCGAGATCGCCCTTTGTGGCAAATTCCATGATCTGCCCAACACCGCCGCGTGTGCGACCGGCGCCGCCCGAATCCGGCTTCAGTTCTTTCCGCCAAACGATCAAAGGCGCGACGTTTTCCGTCGCTTCCACCGGCATTGTCCGCACGCCGGATGGAAACGCCGTCGCGTCCAGCCCGTCGGCAGTGGGCCGCGCGCCAGTGCCCCCAGAGTTGAACGTAATGACTTCGAAATCGCCGATCACCGGCTTATTGCCCCGGGATTGCCCGGATACCGACGAGCCGCCGCGCAACGGCGGGTTCCACAACGACGACGCGCCCTCGGCCGTTACCCGATCCGGCACTGTTTGGTGCAGGCAGCCCATCATCAAGTCCGGCAGCAAATGGCCGATGACATGGCGGACCGAGACGGGGTAGGGACGGGGGGCGTTCAAGATGCAACCTTCGGGTATTTTCATCCGGAACGGCGCTAACGATGCCCAATTATTGGGAATTTCCGGCGCCACCACGCACTTGATTCCAAACGAAGCATATGCTCGGCAATACGCAGGCGGAACGTTGATTCCGCGTGACGACAAGCCCGAAGTGCCAGAGAAATCGACTTCGATGGCGTCGTCGAGGATTGTCATCGATGCCTGGAGTTTGACCGGTTCCTCGTACCCATCGGACCAAATTTCGCCGCCGAATGTGCCCTTGGGCAATTTGGCGATTTCCGCCAAGGTTGCCCGTCCCGACAGGTCGAAAATAAACTCGGCCAAGGGATCCAGCGAGTCCATTTCGAACTCGTCCATCATCTCGACCAGCCGGCGTACAGCGGCGTCGTTGCAGGCGCAGAGCGAGTAAATATCGCCCTCCAATTCCACCGGCAAGCGCGATCCGGCGCGCATGAAATCGAAAAATGTTTCGTTCGGCGTGCCCCGGTCGAAACATTTGACAATGGGAATGTACATGCCTTCTTCGAACACCGATCGGCCCTCGGGTCCCATGCCCAGGCCGCCGATATCGATCACATGTGCGGTATTGGCGAACACGCCGACCGCGACACCGTTATGAAAAGCAGGCGTGACGACGGTTAGATCGTGTAAATGGCCGGTGCCGAGCCAGGGGTCGTTGGTAATGTAATGATCGCCGGGTTTCATGGTAGACAGCGGGAATTTAAGCAGAAAATGCCCCACCGATTCCGCCATGGAATTGACATGTCCGGGCGTGCCGGTGACAGCCTGCGCCATCATGCGACCCTGCCGATCGAAGATGCCGGCCGACAGATCGCCCGCTTCTCGCACGGTGGTCGAGAATGCGGTGCGGATCATGATCTGCGCCTGCTCTTCCACGACGGCGATCAGGCGGTTCCACATGATTTGGCGCTGAATTTGCGCCATGGCGTTGGTTGGATGGGACATTACGCAGCCTCCCGCGTCAGTTCGATGTAACCGAGCGTATTGATCGTCGCCGACCATCCCGGGCCGACCAAGGTGGATGTTTCGTCTTCCGTCACGATCGCCGGACCTTGCAGCCGGGCACCGACCGGCAGTGCGGTGCGGGGGTAAATGCCCCAATCGGATACTTCGCCGGTGACGGTATCGCGCACGGGCTGGGTGTATTGCGGCTTCGTATGCGGAACGAACAAGCCGCCGGACTCCGGTAATGTTTCGGCGGTCTCGCCCAGCGTCGCGACCACGACGGCATAGCTCATGATTTCGACATCCGATCCCGGCACCGGACGATCGTAGAAACGCGCGTATTCCCGGTCGTACGCCGCTCGGATTTCCGCGACATCGCCCGCACCGAGGACTTTCAACGGCAACGGAACCGGGATTTCGTGTCCTTGTCCGACATAGCGCATGTATGCGGTCCGGGTTTCGGTCAATTCGGCACCGAAACTGCCGGGCCGGACGGCGGCGACGGCCTCCTCGCGCATGGATTCCAGCAGGCGGTTCACCGCTTCGGCATCGAAGCTGGAAAAGCGTTGGTACAGGCTGCGCACGACCTCGTAGCCGACGGGCGCGCGCAGAAAGCCGATAGCGCTGCCGACGCCAGCGCCCGACGGCACCAGAACTCGCGAAATCCCGATCTTCTCCGCGACCCGGCAGGCATGGACCGGCCCGCCGCCGCCGAATGCGATCAGGGTGCGGCCTTCGTAGGTTTTGCCGGATTCGATGGCGTGTACCCGAGCGGCGTTGGCCATGTTTTCGTCGACCATTTCGATGACCGCGAGGCCCGCCATTTCCGCCGTCAACGCCAGTTTCGATCCGACATCGGCCAGCAGCGCGGCGTGCGCGGCCTGCCTGTCCAAAGACATCGTACCGCCGGCAAACCGAGCGGGATCGTAACGACCGAGCGAAAGGTTGGCGTCGGTGACGGCGGGGTGTTTGCCGCCGCGACCGTAACAAGCCGGGCCGGGATCGGCGCCGGCGCTTTCCGGACCGACGGCGATGCGGCCGAGGCTATCGACATGCGCGATCGATCCGCCTCCGGCACCGATTTCGACCATTTCGATCACGGGAATGCGTAGCGGTAGGCCCGATCCTTTGCGGAAACGGCCGACGCGCGCGACTTCGAACGTACGGGCCGTTTGCGGTTTGAAATCGTCGATCAGGCAGATTTTTGCGGTGGTGCCGCCCATATCGAAGGACAGAACATGATCCAAATCGCATTGCCGCGCGATATGGGCGGAGAAAATGGCACCGCCGGCGGGTCCGGATTCGACCAATCGGATGGGAAAGCGGCAGGCGGTGTCGATGGTGGTCAGACCGCCGCCGGACATCATCAAAAACAGGGGGGCATTCAGGCCTTGGGCGCGCAGATCGGTCTCTAGCCGGCGGAGGTAGCGGGCCATCATCGGCTGCACATAGGCATTGGCGACGGTGGTCGAAAACCGTTCCCACTCGCGCATTTCCGGCGATACTTCGGACGATATCGACACCGGCATATCCGGCATTTCCTCCGCCAGAATAGCCCTGACCCGCCGTTCGTGGTCCGGATTTACGAAGGCGTGCAGGAATCCGACCGCGATGCTTTCGATCCGTTCCGATCGCAAAAACGGCACCAGCGCTCGCACCGCCGCTTCGTCCAGCGGGCGCAATACTTTGCCGGTGTTGTCCAGTCGTTCCGGCACCGGCAAGCGCAAAAAGCGGGGCACCAGCGGTTGCGGCAGTACAATATTCAAATCGTATTGATCGTAGCGGGATTCGTTGCCCATCGCGATGACGTCGCGAAAACCCTCGGTGGTAATCAGCGCGGTTTTGGCCCCCTTGCGCTCGATAACCGCGTTGGTGGCAAGCGTGGTGCCGTGAACTATCAGCGCGATCTCCCCCGCCGCGACGCCGGACGCCGCCAAAATCGCTCGGACTCCCTCCAGCACGCCTTGTTCCGGCGCGGACGGGGTCGTCAGGACTTTGATCGTGGTGCGCCCGCCGGGATGTTCCAGCGCGAGGTCGGTGAAGGTGCCGCCGATATCGACAGCGAGGCGGGAGGCAGGCATTTTTAGAGGTTCTCGGGTGGTTGTCGGCCGAAGTTAGCAGGTTGGCGGCGGCCTGCCCATGCTATCGTCCTGCAAGATCGAGCACGATGGGTGGAGAGCCGCCACCGGCTTGTGCTAACCTCATGCCATGGCAAGCCTCGCACCCACCACCGATCCGTTCGACGACCCTACGCCAGCCGAGTTGCTGGCGGGGCGTGGGAATCTCAAACACCATGCAATGGATGGGCTTTTGCTCGATGGCGTGCCGCTCAATCGCATCGCCGATGCGGTTGGCACCCCGACTTGGGTCTATTCCGCCGGCACGTTGCGGTCGCGTTATCGCGCGCTGGCTGCCGCCCTGAAGGACGCGGGCTTGGACGCACAGCCGCATTACGCTGTTAAGGCCAACGATCATCTCGCTATCCTCGCGACCTTCGCCAACGAAGGCGCCGGCGCCGATGTGGTGAGCGAGGGCGAATTGCGGCGCGCCCTTAAGGCCGGCATTCCGGCATCCCATATCGTTTATTCCGGGGTCGGCAAGTCCGATCGCGAACTGCGCCTCGCGTTGGGCGAGGATATCGGCCAGATCAATGTCGAAAGCGCGGAGGAATTGCATATGCTCTCCGCTATTGCCCAGGACATGGGTAAATCCGCCCGCATCGCGCTGCGGGTGAACCCGGATGTGGATGCTGGCGGGCACGAGAAAATCTCCACCGGTCGAGCGACGGACAAATTCGGTATCGCTTACGACGCAGCCGCAGCGCTGTATGCGCTGGCCAATACGCTGCCGGGCATACAAACGGTGGGCGTTGCCACGCATATCGGCAGCCAGATTCTGGATCTCGCGCCCTATCGCGCCGCCTATGCCCGCATCGCCGAACTCGTCCGGACCATTCGCGGCATGGGGTATCGCGTCGATAGCGTCGATTGCGGCGGCGGCCTTGGGATTCCTTACAGGGGGGAGGCCGCACCCAGCCCGACCGGTCTCGCGGGCGCGATCGCGGGTGCATTTCACAATTTGGATGTGCGCATCGCGTTGGAGCCGGGGCGGTGGCTTGTCGGTCCCGCCGGGGTTCTGCTCGCGTCGGTGGTGTTGACCAAACATACGCCCTCGACCCGTTTCGTGGTGCTGGATGCCGCGATGAACGATTTGGTGCGCCCGGCGATGTACGACGCTTGGCACGGCATCGTCCCGGTATCCGCCGTCGACGCGGTCGCACCGCTCGGTCCCTGCGACGTGGTAGGGCCGATCTGCGAATCCGGCGACACCTTCGCGCGTTCCCGCGCTTTGCCGCCGTTGGCCCCCGGTGCCCGTGTCGCGCTGCTGGATGCCGGCGCGTATGGCGCGGTCATGAGCTCCGCTTACAACGCCCGTCCTCGCGCGGCCGAGGTCATGGTCGACGGCGAGCAGTGGACCGTCATTCGCGCGCGTCGAACCCATGAGGATTTGTGGGCCGGGGAAGTCGTGCCGGCCCGATGATCGACCTGGAAAAACCGCGATTTCTGGCGCTTTGCGCGCTGCTGATCGAAGCGGTTTGGCCAGCTTTGTGGCCGCCCTTGGGGGTGGCCGGTGCGTTCCTTTGCGTGGCGCTGCTCGACCTGCCCTCGCTGCTGCCGATGTGGGCGCATAC
>JBAXFK010000083.1:0-15541 GCA_037139955.1 Rhodospirillales bacterium | reverse complement strand
CCAGCTGTTGCCAGCCGCTGGTCGGATAAGCCGCAAGCGGATACCATCGTGCGCACTCCTATCGGCAGACACATGATCGACCCCCACCCGGCGCTCCGCGCCCGATCCGGCTGAATTTGGCGCGACTTTCCGATAGGTCCAACGACCCCAAGGCGTTGGCCTTCGTGCTGGTCCTCGGGTTAGCGGTGCGGCTATGGGCCTATGCTACACACACGTATATAGCCTTTCCGGACGAGACGTTTCAGTATCTCGAACCCGCCCATCGGCTGGCGTTCGGCAGCGGTGTCGTCACGTGGGAGTTTATCGACGGCATTCGGTCCTGGCTGCTTCCCGGTGTCGTCGCAGCCATCATGCGCGGTGTGGCATGGATCGATCCCGATCCCGCCGTGTATATCGCAGTGCTACGCGTGTTCTGCATTCTGGCCTCGCTGAGCATTCCCTACGCCGGGTTTCGTATCGCCGAGCGGCATGGCGGGCCGCACGCGGGTTTGGCGGCGGGGGTTTTGTGCGCGCTGTCTCCGCAGGCGGTTTATTTCGCACCGGTGGTTATGACCGACGGGCTTGCGACCGATGCCGCTGTATTGGCGCTTGCGCTCGCGCCGCGTCCGCTGCTGGCAGGCGTCTTGTTCGGGCTGGCATGCACATTACGCTACCAATATGCGCCGATTCTTGCGGCCGTCGCGCTGTCTCAGTACTGGCGCGATCGCCGGGCTCTCGGCCCCGTCGTACTGGCCGGCGTCGCCGTCGTGCTTCTCGCGCTGGGCGTGCTGGACACTTTGACTTGGGGCACGCCTTTTCAATCGGTTTGGCTGAATTATCTGCGCAACGGCCCGCAAGGTTTCAGCAAAGCGATGGGGGAGCAGGGATGGTCGTTCTATTTGGAGTACTTCCTCGTGGCCTGGGGGGCGGCCACTCCGGTGCTGCTCGTGTTGCTCGTGGCGGGCGCGCGGCGGGCGCCAGTCGTTGCCTTGGCGGTGGTGTCCGTTATCGGCCTGCATATGCTGCCCGCGCACAAAGAATTGCGCTTCATCCTTCTCGCCAGCGTTGCAATCCCGATCCTTCTCGCGCTTGGCATCGACGCGATGTTGCGGCGTTTGGCGCTGCGTTGGGGCGGCTGGCCGGCGCATGTCGGGGCATCGAGCGGGCTGGCGTTACTCATTGCTTGGGGGACCCTCGGTCGAGCAACGGGGGCGGACGATTGGCATCGCGACGAACCGATGCTGCGGGCGACGGCGGCGGCGCGTGCGCTCGACGGGGTGTGCGGACTGGCGATCCGCACCATCCCCGTCTATCGCACCGGAGGCTACAGCTACTGGCACCGCGACGTGCCGATCTATTTCGAGGCTTGGGACCGTGCCAGTACCATCCCCGGTTCCAGCATCGTGTTGGGGTTGGACAGCGTGTTGGCCGGGCGAAGGGTGCCGCAATATTCGGGCGCGGCGTTGGCTGAACATACCGGGGCGTTCAATGCGATGGTCGGCGCATCTGACGACGGCCTGCCGGACTTTCACCGGCATGTCTGTTACGGTGCCGGGCGCGCCGACGAGCCCCAGGTCTGCGTTTTCATCCGTTCCGGTGGCTGCACCGGATAGCGCGCCGAACCGTGCCGCTGTACACTGGATGCGTAGGGAGAAATCGCCATGTCGTCCGATGTCGTAAAGCTGGAAGTGTCCGATTATATCGCGGTGGCGACACTGAACCGCCCCCCGGTGAATGCGATCGATGCCGAAATGCGCGCTCGCCTTATCCAGATTTTCGATGAAGCGACCGACCGTCCCGACATCCGCGTGGTGGTGCTGACTGCGCAGGGCAAGATTTTCTCCGCTGGTGCCGATTTAAAACAGCGCCCGGACGCCGGGGTGCCCGGCACTTATTGGCACCACAACCGCATCACCCGGGAAACCGGGAATTCCATCAAGGAATGCGCTAAGCCCGTAATCGCCGCCGTCAATGGTGCCGCGCTGGGCGCCGGCTTCGGGCTTATGGCCGCCTGCGACATTATGATGGCCTCGGAAACCGCCGTGTTCGGCATGCCGGAAATCGATGTCGGCCTCGCGGGCGGCGCCGCCATGCTGAATCAATTCTTCAGCCGGTCCTTCGTCCGCCGCCTGATGTTCACCGGCGACCGTCTGCCGGCCAGCGAGCTTTATCGTCTGGGGGTCATCGACTCTGTTTGGGCGCCGGACGAACTGCTGCCGGCGGCGCTGAAAATGGCCGCGCGAATCGCGTCGAAAAGCCCGACGGGTATCAACCGAGCGAAATTGAGCAGCAATTTGGTGGAGCTGATGTCGCCGAAGGATTCGTATCGGTTCGAGCAGAATTTCACTTACGAATTGTCCAAGACCGAAGACGCGCAGGAAGCCCGGCGCGCTCAGTTGGAGAAGCGCAAGCCGGTGTTCAAGGGCTAGGCCCTACCGGCTGGCTGTTAAGTTCGGTATTTTTCCACAGCCTAATTCCACCTCGCTCTCGCAGAGGTGGGGGGATTTAAATCGTAAATATTGAAAAGAAAACTGGCGCGCCCGGAAAGACTCGAACTTCCAACCCCCAGATTCGTAGTCTTGCGGTTTTCTATCCGCCCGCTCCCGTCGCTTCCCGCAATGCTACGGAACAGTCAATGAATAAAGGCCGGAAATAGCAGATTTTTCCCGCCTGTCCCCGTCACATTCCGCTTGCTTCCGCACCCCGCGTCCTGTCAATGTCCTGTCAGAAATCGCCCCGTTTGACAGGACACTGACAGGACACAGCCATGCTCATCACCAGCGAAGGACCGGCCCGGATCACCCGGGCGACCATCGAAGCGGCCTGGAAACGGCGGGGGAAGGAGCAACGTCTGATCGTCCGCGATCAGGAATGCCGAGGTCTGGCGCTGATCGTGAACGCCACCACAATGGCCTGGTCATTCTCCTACCGGCCGCGCGGCATCGATCCGGTTACGAAAAAACGCTTCCCTAACCGTACCATCTCCATCGGCAACCATGAGACGCACTCGCCGGACGACGCCCGCGCGGCGGCGAACCGTTTCAAAGGGCAGGCAATCGCGGGAGCCGATCCCGTGGCGGAGCGCAAGGCGAAGGCCGACGCAGACCGGTTGGAACGGGCGTTGACGCTCAGCAGACTGGCCGTTGAATATGCCGCCGCCTTCCCGACACGTCCCAAACAACGGGGGGCCGGGTTACCGGCACCCGCCTACGTGCGGGAAGAACTTGCGCAACTCCGACTGGCGTTGCTGGACCTGGATTTTGGCGGCAAGCCAGTCGCACGGATCACCGAGGCTGATACGCGGCGGTTGCTGCAAGGGAAGACCGGCGCGACGGCCCGCGCCCGCTTCGGGGCATTTAACCGGTTCATGGATTGGTGCCAGGACATGGGCCATATTAAAGTCAACCCATGCACCCTTGTGGCCCGTGCGCGCCGTCCAAAGGCGGTCGCCCCCCGGTCCCACTATCTGACTCCATCCGATGCGGCCCGCCTCTGGCACGCCGCCGAGGGCCTCGCGGAGCCGGTCTGGCAGGACTTTGCCAGGTTCCTAATCTGCATGCCCTGCCGTCGCGGGGAGGCCGCCTCTCTGGAATGGTCGCACGTGGACCTGGACGCGGCCGAATGGCGGCAACCCGGTCGATTGACCAAGAACCGCGATCCGCACCGGCTGTATCTGCATCCGTTGGCGTTGGGCATCCTTTGTGCCCGCAGGGAGACCGACGCAAGCGAAGGGTTGGTATTCCGCGCCCCCCGTTCTGGGAAGTCGCTCGATACGTTCACCGCCATAAAGAAACACCTCACTACGGCGACGGGCATCAAGGGATGGACCTGGCACGATTGCCGCAGGTCTTTCGCGACCGCGCTGGGCGAAGCCGGCATAGCTGAATCGGTGGCCGACGCGATTTTGAACCATAGGCAGTCCGCCACCCGCTCCGGTGTCCTGGGCACTTACCAGAGGGCCACCCGGTGGCCGGAACAGGTCAGAGCAATGGAGCATTGGTCCCGTCTGTTGGATGCCGCGATCAACGGGGCCGATCCCGACCAAGCGAAAGTCATTGAACTAAAGGAGCGGCGGGCATGAGAGACAATGATCGCGTTCCAGGGGTGGGCGCGCTGGAGATGGCAGCGTACCATCTCACCCCGGACGGTCGCCCCGATTCGAAGGTCGTCCGTGCGCTTCGCGCGCGCCTTGATGAGATTTGCCGAACGCATGGTCCAACCCAGAATTTCACCCGCGCCGATGTTATCGAAATTTTTGACGCATTGGCTGAGACGGTCGGGGCCGTCATGGACACCGAATCGGTCCACGATGACATCACGATTATTCATCAGCATACCACGACACAGCTGGTGCGACAGGTGGTGACGGCCATCCAGGAATTGGATAAAGGCGTGGTCGATGAATGGTTGAGGCCAACAGGAAGTGTCGGTTCGTCAAAATATAAGCCGAGGGAACTGGATTCAATTCGAACAGCGCTTGAAACTGTTTGGTTTTTTCGAACTGCCAACAGGATAAAGCTCGCCGAAGCGGAAAAGCTTGCCGCCGAATTTTGCCGAAAATGGCGCATCAAAGTTCGAGGAAAAGAGATAACGGCCAGGAAGTTGCAGGGGTGGAGGCGTATGCCCCCGGACGATCTGAAGCAGATTCAAGTTAGCCCCATGGAGTTTGAGTCTTAGTCGGCCATAGTTTCCGCCTCGCCCCTTAACGGAAGCGAGAGCGCAACATGGCCGACACAGGTAACCGTACGGAAATCACGCGGTCCGATCCGCCGCATAAGCCATACCCGGCACGCGTCGCCAGGCCCCTTGGCGCCGCCATCGTCACACGTGAATACTTTCCGGTGTCCCCACGGACTTTGGAGGCATGGCCTCTGACGTGGCGGAGGGTAAACGGGCGCGCCCTAGTCGAAACCGACGAACTGCTGGCGGTGGCGAAGGCAAAGCTGGATGCGGCTGTGCCAGTTCGCGGCGGTCGGTGCTGCGTCGCTGAGTTCAATCCAACTTCATCGTCCAAATAGAACCGCCGGTTCCGATTGACGGAAACCGGCGGCGCGTTGCTGTGTCTCGACAGGGAATGTTGGGCATATAGTATCGTAATGCCTGGATTTCCAGTCCGTCGGAACGGCTCCGGAGCTGAGCCATGTACACTACCCCTCGGATTTTCTGTAATCATTTTGCGACTAACCGCGACGCGGCCGACAATTTGCGCTTGACCGAGACCCCGCGGTCCCGGACGCGCGGGAGAGTTTACTGTTGGCACGCGTGCAACGCCCTGCATCGTCAAGCGGATGGACCTGGATTTCCTTGGCGCTTCTCAGTGAATTTAACGGGGCTGCTCACACGCCGGGGGGCGCTGCAGTGAGCAACACCAAATTTCCGAGCCATGTGGATAACGCAATCGTCGTGACTTTCGAGGCCTGCCGCGATCCGGCAGCTGGGAGGCTAACTGACGAGATCCGGGCCGAACTAAAGAGTCTGCGGTCCATGACGTTCGTCTCGCCAACGGGCAGAGGGGTCTGTGTCGTCGGAACCAACGACGCGCCAAGTCCGTTGCCGCCCGGCAAAACCACGCGCTGGATCGAGGGCAGCCGAGTCGAAATCGATGTGCGGTCCGAGCCCGCGGCCATCCCAGTTCCACCGGATATCGTCGGGAGATACGAGATACCCCGGACGATAACGGATGAAACGCGCGAACTCCTGAATTTCATCGCTGATGCCCCCCGCAATACGACTCAATCGGAAAGCAAGGAGATCGGGTTCGAGATCGTCCGGTTCGTCAAGTCCGGCGGACCGCTAACGAAACGCATCGGCCTGTCGCCGGAAGGCAAGGTCAATTCCGATGGGTCGGCCTGCGTCATGTGGCTTGGCTCCGCACTGCGGACGCCGCTTAATGACCTGAGAAAATTCGCTACACTGATCGACAATCTCGCGTCGAACGAGGCAATCGGCCTAGGCGCGCTCAGGTCCGGCCTTCCGGATGAAGTCGAGATCGTCAGGAAAGCCAAACTCGCCGCGATGAACGGCAAGACTTCCAGCGTGATCGCGCGCACCGCGGACGCGATCCGGTACGTGTGCGACAAACCCGCGCTGGCGCTTATCGACATCGACACCAAAGGTATGCCGATCGAGGTCGCCGATCGGATTAAGGACGCCGGCGGTTATTGGGCGGCGTTGTTGCGCGTGTTGCCCGGGTTGGAAAGCGCGGCACGTGTCGTGCGGCCCTCGACCAGTACGGGCCTGTATCGCACCGATACGGGCGAACGGTTCGAAGGATCGGGCGGGTTTCACATCTACCTGCCGATCGCGAACGGCGCCGATTGCGAACGATTCCTGGGGACCTTCCACAACCGCTGTTGGTTGCATGGGTTCGGCTGGCACATGGTTGGTCGCGCCGGTCAGTTGCTCGAACGATCCTTGATCGATCGAACGGTCTGCGCGGGCGAGCGGCTGGTGTTCGAGGCGAACCCGCATGTCGTCGAACCGCTGAAGCAGGACACGTCCGCTCGTGCGCCTGTCGTCACGGCGGGTGCGATTTTGGACACGGTCCAGGAGTGCGTGCCCCTCACGCTGGTCGAACGGTCGAAGCTCGATCATTTGCTGGCCCAATCAAAGCTGGCCCTGGCGCCGGAAAGTGCCAGCGCGCGCGGCGCGTTCGTCAAGGAGCACGCCGAGAAAATCGCTGGGCGCACCGGCCGCACATTGGCGGACGCACTCAGGATCACCCGGCGTTGGTGCGAGGGCACGTTGACGTCGACGGTGGAGCTGCCGTTCGACGACGATGCACTGGCCGGATGCACCGTGGCCGACGTGCTGGCCGATCCCGACAGGTTCGTTGGCGAAACCCTGGCGGACCCGCTGGAAGGCGTGGAGTACGGACGGTGCAAGGCCAAGATTATGCTCCGGGCGGACGGCACGCCCTGGATACACAGCTTCGCGCACGGTCGTACCATCTATGAATTGAAGTGGGATGCCGCCAGCGTCGAGGCCGCGCTGACCAATGCACCGGCTAGCGAGGCAGCCGCCGCCTTCGTCCGCCTCGCCCTCGCCGCGGAACTGGATGCTGATGAGTTAGAACATCTGCGAGACCTCGCCAGTCAGCGCGCTGGCGTGGGTAAGCGGGCGATTGAGCGCAAACTCAAGGCCGCTCGGCAAGAACAGGCCAGTCAGCGCGCGCAAGAGGAGCACAACCGGCGAGCGGCTGAACGGCGAGACCCGCGCCCACAAATAGCAGCGCCCGCGCCGGACGCGCCATGGCTGCCCGCGATGTTGGTGCTGAACGATGTCCTTGGCGCCTCTATCGCGCCGGAACCGCCGATGCGCGATATCGACGGGGTAATCTCACAGGTGCGAGTCCGGCGTGTCCCGAACATGCATGTGCTGACGCCGGCCGCAGCAAATGAAGGGGAGGCGCCAGAGTCGCGGCTACCCCCTCCCGAGCAACCGTTATTAACCCGTCTTGCCGAGCCGCAACTCGCCGAATTGATCGAACGGCATATTGATTACATCGACGAGAATGGCCGATCCGTCCACCTCGCCGCGCCGTTCGTCAAACATTTCCATACCCGAACCGATGACGCACTCCCGACCGTCGCCGCTATCGCGACGCTTCCGATCGTACTTCCCGACGGAACGTTGCTCGCGACGCGTGGCCTGGATCGTGATCGCGGCATCGTCTTTCGGGTACCGGGAGAATTGCAACAACTCCTTCCGAAACCGGAGGATCGCACACCCGCTGCCGTGGCCCGGGCCATGCGATTTCTGATCGATGAGTTCCTGGTGGACGTGTCAACGGATTATTCTGGAAAGTGCATCTTGATCGCCGCCGCCTTGACGGTGATAGAGCGCGCATTGCTGGCGGAACGGCCGACA
The DNA here is from genome assembly GCA_037139955.1 of Rhodospirillales bacterium. Classification (GTDB taxonomy): domain Bacteria; phylum Pseudomonadota; class Alphaproteobacteria; order Acetobacterales; family Acetobacteraceae; genus Rhodopila. Next base: position 7,693 of record JBAXFK010000083.1, on the reverse strand, counting down.
TTCTTCGTCACGGCAGGCAGACGCGGCGGCGGAAAAACAACGACCCTGATCATGGTCTTAATGGCGGTGACTGGTGTCAGACCCTCCGCAGCCGCATGGTCATCAAATGAGGAAGAACGGCGCAAGGCGCTGCTCGCTTATCTGATGGAAGCTGTGCCCGCCATCGTTTGGGACAATATCGTGAGAGGGACGCAAATCAGCTGCCCACATATAGAAAAGGCATGCACGTCGGCATTCTATTCCGACCGGCGGCTTGGCGTCAGCGAATTGGTCTCCGTCGCCGCATCCGCCATCCATTTTTTCACCGGAAACAATATAGGGCCGCGAGGCGACCTTGCTTCTCGCAGTCTACAAGTGCGGCTTGAGGTAGATCGCACCGACCCCGAAAACCGCGAATTCAGACACCAGGACCCAATCGGTTGGACTGAAGCGAACCGGGGTCGCATCCTTATTGCCTTGTATACGATCATGTTGGGCAACCCGGCTTTGGCGCCAGGATCGAATGTTGCCGCGCAGACCCGGTTTAAGGCGTGGTGGCGGCTCGTGGGGTCGGCTGTCGAAAACGCCGCCATGGAGCATGCGAAGGAATCGGCGGAGCGCGTCGCCGCCATGGTTGACGATCCGCCAGTATGTCCCCCCGTGGAGATAAATTTCCGCGACATGTTCCTATCGCAGGAAGAAGACGACGAGGAATCTGCCAACCTCGCCGATGCCCTCGCGGCCCTCGATGGTGAATATCCCAACGGCGAACAATTTCAGGCGTCGGACCTGGCACGTGTGCTCAATGACCCATCCGAATTGCGAATTGATGTTGCAAGGGAACGCGCTGCAACGTTACGGGAGTTTCTGTTCCAGGAACTGCCAGCCCATCAGACCCTTACCGCCAAGGCCGTTGGGAAAAGACTCAAGCGGCATCAGGGTGAACCGGTAAAGGGTGGCGGACGAACCATGTGTCTAAAAAGTGCCCAGGACCCACATTCGAAGACCACGAATTTCTGGGTGGACGCTAAGCCATGAGTGACCGCCTGCGGTGTTTGCGGTGTTTGCGGTGTTTGTTTTGGCCCTCCCCCGACGGGATAACACGTGTTTCGGGGTATCTGTTTTTTGGAAATGTACCTGCGCGCGTGTGTGAAGAGGCTGAAACAAACCCCGCAAACACCGCAAACACCGCAGAATGCCAAAATCAGGGTGGCCGTGGGCGCTTCCGAACCCAACGCGGCGTTCAATGGCCCGCCGACGGTCTTAGTGTCTGTCCAGAAAGAAATAGACGTGATTTCAAAGCAGTAGGTCGGACGTCTTTTCCGAAAATCCCAGTGCTTCCTCCAAACACTCGGCTTTTCCGAGGTGAAAAGTCCAGGAGCCCATTGAAATTACGTATATTTCTTTCGGGACAGACTCTTATACGATCAACCCCGCCAACCCTGACACGGGGGCACGCGCCTGGGTCCGCCATCCAGTTACGGATATTCCATTCAAGGAAGGTGAGGTGAGAACATGACAGACAATGACGCCACCCAAAAACCCACTTCAGCGGCCGAACGCATGCGGCTAACCCGTCAGCGGCGGCGGAACGGGACGCGTGTAATACCGTTTGAGATTCGCGACGATGAAATCAGGGGCCTCGTAAAGCGTGGGCTTCTCGATCCTATTGCGCGCAACGACCGCAATGCCGTTGCTCGGGCGCTTGGTAGGTTATTTGACGCTGTTCCGCCTGAACGATGGCCTGTGGCGGCAGCGCGGTGACCATTCGCGCCCAACGTTGTCCCCGGTCCGGTGCCGCCGATGCAATCAAGACCATGACGGGGCGCGACGTTGTGACGCGCAACAGGGAAGTTGTTGAACACTTACGCGCCTATGCGCCGGTAATCCAATTCCCGGCAAATGGGCCAATATTGCGGGATTTTGGTGATGCCATGACGACAGCAGCAGACGACGGACGCCGCGAACAAGGGCGGGAACGGAGCGAGGCATTCAGGGAACGGCGCCGACACGGGCGGGTGCTGGTGAAGGTAGAGGTCGGCCCTCACCACCTTGCCGGATTGGAGCGGCTTGCCTTGCTGGATTCGGGCGAGCGCGACAGAGCGTGCATCGCCTGGGCTGTATCTCGTTTCCTCGACGCGGCTCCGCACGTGTCGGCGCTGGGTGATGCGCTTTGGCCCGCCGAGGAAGAAGAAAGCAAAAATGCGTAATGCGGTGGTTTTCTATAAGCGAAAATCGGAGGGATTACAGTGACGCTGTTGCAGAACGCCCCCATTGGCTGGCGCGCATTCCGGCAATTCCGCCAGAGACCCGTGCCTTTGTTCGTTCGGCGGCACGGGAACCGGAAGCACGGTCGGTATTCGAAGCAGGGAATTTCCGACATGAGAATGGTGCGGCTCTGCATTCGCATGTTGCGCGCTGGCCTTGGGCACGTGCTCGTGCCAGGCCGCTCGCGTGCCATCCCACCCGGTTGGGATGCCTATTATGCAAGCAGGTCGCATCGGACCGGAACTGCTTCGCGTGCCAGTGTTGCGCTCCGCGCCACGGGGCCTGACGCACGCCAGGGTGCCCGGGATGAGTGCAACCATTTCAAACAGATGGGCTCGGAACGTCCGGGTTAGCCTAATGATTTCGGACAATCTTGAGGGCAAACCCGCCAACACCAAACGTCGTGGAGCCCGAACAAATGGGCAGTTACTTCTCCGGGCGTCGCGACGGGGGGCCTGTCGTTGAGGATGGCCTGAAGCTCGATCTTGCGCACTGCATCCGGGAGGGGATGATCCAGCCCGGCAAGCGTGTGTCCGGTTCCATGCGGTGGACACTGACCGGCACCGGCGAGGTCACCGCCAGTATCGTCTATGAGGCGCACCTGACCAACCCGGATTCCGCATGGGTGCGCCTTCGATACACCATCAAGAAACCCGCCACGGGCGCCGTGACGGTTTGTGATTACCGGGTGCATCTTGAAACCACCCGACCAAATTACGGGGGACTGCGCTGGTGGTTCGTATGCCCGAGATCGGGTCGGCGAGCGCGGATACTGTATCTGCCACCGAGCGGCAGTGTTGAATTTGCGAGCCGGACGACGCTGGGGTTGGCGTATCGTTCTCAGCGCACCACACCCGATGACCGCGCCGTCGAGCGGTCCCTGAAAGCCAGGAAGAAGCTTGGGGTGACGGACAGCAACATGCTGGAAATGCCATATTGCCCGAAGCCCAAATGGATGCGGCGGCGCACTCATTCGCGGCTGGTGGGTGTGATCCGGGAATGCCACGAATATCAGATCGGATACATGATGCGGCGGTGGGGGCGCTTGCTCGGCTGATAACCGCTGGACGGCCTACCGCTTCCACAGCATGCGAAGCCGTGGCGGCGGGGTGACCTCGTTGGAGGTGGAGGTGTGGGCTGGCGGCTCGGGTTCCTGGGCCTCTGTCAGCGGCATCGCTGGCGGCGGCGGTTCCGGGGGTGGTTACGCGCGGAAGCGGCTGACCGGCCTGACACCGGGCGCATCGATCACGGTCACGGTCGGGGCGGGTGGCACGGCAGGGACCACGGCCGGGGTCGCGCCGACCAATGGCGCGGCTTCGAGTTTTGCCGGGAGCGGGTTCACCACCGTCGGCGCGACCGGGGGCGTGATCAATCCGCTCAACTCACCCGCCTCGCCCGGGCTTGGCAACCTCGCGGGCGTCGGTTCCGGGGGCGATTTGAACCTGTACGGCGGCGACGGCGGCTCGGGCATGGCGAATCAGAGCGGCTATGTCGGCAACCTCGGCGGTTATGGCGGCGACGGCCCGTTGTCTGGCGGCATCGTGAACTCAGGCACCACCGGCAACCCGGGGCGGTTCCCCGGCGGCGGGGCGTCCGGAGCCGGAAGCGGCACCTCGGGCACGACGCCATACAACGGCGCGGCGGGCGCGGCCGGCCTGATTATCGTGAGGTGGTAGCATGAACGGCTCGCTTCGCGGCGTTCCGGTGGGTCGCGAGCCGATCTGGCTTGCGCCGAAATTCCCGGCCGCCGTCAAAGGGTATCGCTACGAAATCGACCCGCTCGATGCGCAGGTGCTGACTTCGCTGTCGCTCGCCGCCGCCCCTTCGGGCACCGGCGAGTTGATGATCTCCGCTCTGGCGTTCGCAGCCGGTATTGTCACCTTCACGGCGGCGGCCGGGCAGCCGACCCGTTGCTACACGTTGTTGCTGAGGACGGCCCGGTCGGATGGCTTTGTCGGCGAATACCTGCTGAAAATGCGGGTTGACCCTGTGCTGTTGACGGAACGTGTCAACGACTTTGATACACCCGGGTTTGGAATTTAAGCTTGCGTCCTGACCCTCGGGCAGTATTGCTCGGGGCCAAGGAAGATGACCGGCGGCGGTGCCGGATCTGGCCGGATGAGCGCCGTGACGGCTTCGCGGGTGCGCCCGGTAGGAGAACGTGATGGTATCCAGCGGAGGCGACCCAAAGACGTAGAGCAAAGGGCGGCGGGGGCTGCGATCGCCTGAAACGTTACCATCGGGTGGGCGCGAGACGTCATGACGGTTGTATCCGAACCGGATCCGGCCATTCAGGCCGCCTTTTTCGGCGTCGGCGGGTTGATCCACGCCGCCGTGGGTTTGGCGGGCGGAACGGGCGGTTTTTTGACAAAACGTTCCGGGTTTTCGCGGAACGCCCGGTCGAGCGTGACCTGGCGGGCGGCGTGAACGGCATCGATCTGGCCGTAATGCACTTGGTTCGGGGTCATCAACCCGATCCCAGCGTGGCGATGGTCCTGGTTGTACCAGTCGAAGAATTCGCGGCAGAAGCTTCTGGCGTCCTCGATGCAGCCGAAGCGTTTGGGAAAGCGCGGCTGATATTTCAGCGTTTTGAAGGCGCTCTCGGAGAACGGATTGTCGTTGGACGTATGCGGACGGTTATGCGACCGGGTCACGCCCAGGTCCGCGAGCAGGAACGCGGTGGCTTTGGCTTTCATCGGCCCGCCGCGATCGGCATGCAGCGTAAGCTGGCCGGGCGGAACGCCGTGTTTCTCCATGGCGTCCTTGAACAGCGGCTTGAACAGCGCCGCGCTTTCAGCATCGGCCACGTACCATCCGACAACCCGACGGCTGTAGATGTCGAGGATCACGTATAGATAAAAGTAGCTCCACTTCGCCGGGCCCATGAGTTTGGTGATGTCCCAGGACCAGACTTCGTTGGGTTTTTCCGCCAGAAGCTCGGGTTTTTGGTAAGCCGGATGGCTCAGCTGCTGGCGGCGTTCGCGGACCTCGCCATTGTCGTCCAGTATCCGGTACATGGTCCGGATCGAGCAGTGGTAGATGCCTTCGTCCAGTAAATTGGCGTAGATTTCCGCCGGCGCCTGGTCGGCGAAGCGGGGTGTGCAAAGCAAATCCAGCACCTGTTGACGTTGCGGATCGTTCAGGGCGCGGACCGGCCGCGGCCGCGGCCTTGGACGCGCGGCCACCGGCGGCGCGGCGAGCCGGACGCGTGTTCTGTGCACCGTGGCCCGGGAAACACCGGTCGCGGCGCAGACCGCCGATGTCATGCCGCTTTTTGGCGGAATGGCCACCACCGCGGCGGTCAAGGCTCGCCGCCGTCCGGCGTCATCGGAATCCCCAGCAGGTCCGCAAGTTTTTTTTGGACGGCGATAATGGCATCGGCACGGGCCAGACGCCGCGTGAGATCGGCGTTATTCCTTTGCAAAAGGGCGACCTCGCCCAGGAGCGGGTTGGGAGCCGCGGCTTTCGGTCCACGTTTGACGGGCGTCAACGCGCCGGACGCGCCAGCGTCGCGTTGACGCCTCCAGTCGCACAGCGTTGACGAATAAACGCCTTCACGGCGGAGGATCGCACCGATCCCGCCAGTCTCCGCGGCCCGATCGGTTTCGGCGAGGATGCGCAGCTTGTCCTTCGCCGTGAACGTCCGCCGCCGGGGGCGGGCGGAAAATTCCGGGGACGCCGGGGCTGGTGCCGCCACGACCGTCGGCCTACGGCCTTCGTTCGACGCGGCACCTGCCCCGGCGTAGGTTTCTGTGTCGAGCATAGGCATGGGAAAGACGATCCTTCAGCACCTCAGGGTCTAAACTCCCGGGGGGTAGATGTCTCATCATCATTGGCACGGAGGGTTCTGGTGGGCGGGACCGGTACGGGCAAAACCCATCTGGCGACGGCCCTGGGCGTGGCCGCCATCCATCGCGGCAAGCGTGTCCGCTTCTACAACGCGGTCGATCTGGTGAACCAGTTGGAGAAGGAAAAACAACAGGGAAAAGCCGGCAATCTGGCCCGGCAACTGGTTCAGATCGATGCGGTGATCCTGGACGAACTCGGATATCTGCCGTTCCCCGCCTCCGGCGGCGCGCTGCTGTTTCACCTGATTAGCCAGCTCTACGAGAAGACCTCGCTGGTGGTCACGACCAACCTGTCCTTCGGCGAATGGGTCGGGGTTTTCGGCGATGCCAAGATGACCACGGCCTTGCTGGATCGCATCACCCATCACTGCGACATCCTGGAAACCGGCAATGATTCCTTCCGCTTCAAGCAGCGCAAAAAGCAACCCAGGCCGGGCTGACCAACCGGAAATTTTCGGACGCGGTTACCTCGAAAATTTTCAACGCTGATTGACACGTGGGTCACCAATGAAGCCGGATGGCGCAACTTTTCACCCTCTTCGCTGCGAAAGATTTACGGCGACTGGGCTGGCGCAGTGACTCGGCGGAACTGCACGTCAATGTCATGGATGCAAGCAACGATCTGGCCAGCAACGGCACGGCCCCCGTCGGGTTGTTGAGCGTCAGCCGATCGGTTGTGTTCACCCATCCGGACGATACGCGAAACAAAATGCCAATTCCCCCAAGTCCGGAGGCGCTGTTCGGGTCCGGTGTAACCAAGTCCGTCGTCAATACTGAAAAGTAACAGATATGTCGAAAAACTGCGCGGGATAATGCCTCGCCCCGGCCATGCGGATTTGTCCGCCCGCGTCGAGCGTTAACTGTAGATACCGATCGACATTGAATCTTACACCCGGGCCATAGCTCGCCAAGGTTCCATCCGGCGCGGCCTGGCCCTCTGCCCGCCGAGCCTTGACCTCCGCGTAATCGAAAAACAGGAATGGCTGGAGCCGGTCGCCCAAATCGTGGCCCAGCAAGGAGCTAAGGCTGCCGGCCGACCAGCGCAATTCATTGCTCAACAATATGCCGGTATCGCCGCGGATGGTGCTTGCCGGGTATCCGCGTACGGTCGCAAAGCCGCCGGCATTCAACTGTTCGCCCGGCAGGAGGCCGTTTTTGGTGACCTGTCCGACGGCATGGGTCCACAATGTCAGCCGGTTCGGCAGGGTGGTGTTCCTGGTGAGGTCCAAGCGGCCATAGGCATAGCGGGCGCGTGCCGCCGGCGACAGATTTTGGAAACTGGCGTCGTCGTTGCCTGACACCATGCCGCCGGGGCTGACCACCACCGATAGCGTGCCGTCAGTTCGTCCAATGGGATCGCTTGCGCCCACCAACGCCGCCAATTCGAACTGACTCGTAACCGCCTCGGATTGCGTGATCGTCGTTCCGCCAAATGCCAGATTGTTATTCGTCACCTTGTAATCGTAGCCCCCCGCAGCGAAACATGAAAGTCGTCGCCAGCAAAAACCTCCTTGCTGAAGCGGGGGCTTAGCTGTGCGCTTATGCCATGGCTGGCGACAAAATTATCGACCGGCGGGCGGCTCATGGAATAGCTACCC
>JBAXFK010000082.1:0-15984 GCA_037139955.1 Rhodospirillales bacterium | reverse complement strand
ATGCGGGGGTTGCTGGGGCTAAATGGGCTGGCGATGCCGGCCTTGATCGTTGCTGCCTTTCCCGCACTGAACGCCATCGCGACACCGGTCCCGCTGCTGCGCTTCCTCGGCGATGCCCGCACCCTGAGCCTACCCGAAGTCGCAACCTGCCTACTGTTGGGTTGGACAATCGCACTGGTATTCCCGCACGCGCAGGCCCTGTCCGATCGGGCACGCGGTTGGGCGCTGACCGCGAGCTTCGCCCTCGCCGCGCGAGGCCTATGCTTCGCCCCGCACGTCGCGCCATTCTTGTATTTCCAGTTCTGATGCGCCGATTGCTACTGGCCTGCGCTGCTTCCCTGCTGTTGTATGCTGCCGCATTCGGGTTCGTCCTGGATCGGCCCTTATCGCTAGGCATGCCACGCGCCCAACTCGACGCCAAACTCGCCCGAGGCGCAGCGATTCAAGGCCGAAAACTAGTGATCCTCGCCGGATCGAACGGCCCGTATTCCCATCGTTGCGAGGCAATGGAACCGATCGTCGGCATGCCCTGCGTCAATGCGGGGGTCGCCGTTGGGATCGGCCTGGATTACCTGTTCGCTCTCTGGCAACCGCTGCTGCATCCTGGGGATGTCGTCTACCTCCCCTTGGAGGAAGCGCAGTACGCGGTATCGGAAGCTGCCAGCCGCCTCGGTCCCGACGCGGCGATCATGGCACGCCACGATTGGGCGACGTTGTTTCAATTGCCCCCGCAGCGCTGGGCGTCGGCCTTCTTCGCCTTCGACTTGCGCGCGGCGATCATGAGCACGATCGAAACCGCCCTGATCGTCGGCCATTTCCACGACCCCCGAGCCGAGACGGGTGCCACGATCAATGCTTGGGGGGATCGGACGGGCCATACGGCAACGGCGGCCGCCGCCAACCGATCGATGCTGGCCTCGGTAAAGCCGGAGCATGCAACCGCGCAACAGGTCGAAAATCAGGCCGCGAGCCGGCAGGTCGGTGCGTTTTTAGACTGGACGCGGGCGCATCGGGTGCGCGCCATCGGCGGTCTGCCCACAGGATTCGCCGATTCACCTATTCCGCCCAGTACAATCGCGGCTATTCGAGCGCTATTCGAATCCCATGATACCGATTTTTTGATACTGCCGAATCTCGGACGTTATCCGCGCGAGGCCTTCTTCGACACCGCCGACCATTTACACGAAACCGCACAGATCGCGCACGCTTTGGCGATTGCCCGGGCGCTGGCTGCTATTGCGGCGGCAGAATCTCCATCGCCCCGGTGATCGGGCAGCGCTTCTGCTGCTTCACCTCGCACCGCCCCCGCGCCAGATCGATCGCCTCCTGCTCGGTGCCGCCGCACGCGACATTGCAGACGTTCCGCTCACCGGCATCCCAGCAAGCGATGCCAATATAATTCGCCAAATCGGAAGCGCAGCGCGACGTGTTTTCCGCCGTCTGGCGTATGTCGGGGCGGGCTTCGAACCCCCGCGCCATGTCGCCGTAGACACACAATTTTTGATCCGCTGTGCGGATCGAGCAGGATTCCAGCGCGCGTGTCGCAACCCGTGTGGGAACCTGCGTGGGACAGGGAAAACGGCCGCGATTGGCGGTTTCGTCCGGTCCCGACGCGACCTGTTGGCGGGACACAAACTTGTCGTTATTGCCCGAATCGACCACGAGATAGGCAAAGACGCACTGGCGCGGCCGTGTGGTGTCGGTCACAACCGAGGGAACGTTACCCTCGTCGGTCGAAGTCACAGCGGCGCCCCATGCGACCGATCCGGTCAACAGCAACGCAAGCAGCAGGACGATCCTTCGAGCGGTCATGCTATTCCAAACGAGGTTGCCAACGCGTCGCCAACAAGTATCCGGCGGTGGCGTCGGTGATATCGACGACATCGAGCGGGCCGGCTCGATAATGCACACCAAGCGCAATGTCTGCGGTGATCGAAACGAAGCGGCCGAAAATCTGGCCCATGGCATCGGTCGTCCGAGGGCACACCGCGCTAGGCATCAGCCGATAGGAAATGCGGAACAAACCCCGCGCCTTGAACATGAAAACGATATAGCTCTCGTCGCCGACGCAGGCGCTGGTCCCAGCGCGCATGTTGGGTGCGTCATCGAATTTGACCCAGAAATAGCGGACGTCGTCGGTAAACTCGGTCGCCTGCGGCAAAGCGGTCCAGGTAACGCCCTGCGTGGGAACGGGCATGCGGGCGTTAACCTCGGCGGGGCCCATGCCGAAAACGATACCGTCGACGATCGCTGCGAAATCGGAAACGGTCTGCGTGAGCAAGGGCCGCGCCGACACCATCTTGCGATCCCATACTGCGGGCGGGACGGCGAAGATGGGTTTGTTCGCCGGGTTCGATTGCGCGGTGGCCGGTCGTGCGCAGCCGACCGCAACCAGCAGCGCCAGCACAGCGAGAATAAACGACCGGCGACGTCGCCATGGCAGGGCCGCTATGGTCGGCATCGGAACCCCCGGAATGCGAATGCACACCCTATATAAAGGCCGGGCCGACCGCGCGTCGAGATGTTGCTAAAATGCCAGCGGCGTCGCCTGCACGACCAGCGGTAAAGTGCGAACCATTTCCAATACCGCTTCCGGTACCGGCTCGTCCACCGAAACCAAGCAGATCGCATCGCCGCCTTGCTCCGATCGGCCGAGATGGAACGTCGCGATATTGATGCCCGCACCGGCCAGGGTGGCGCCGAAGCGACCGATGAAGCCCGGCTTGTCCTGGTTGGTGACATAGAGCATGTGCGGCGCGAAATCGGCCTCCACCTTGATGCCCTTGATTTCCACGATGCGCGGGCGCGAACCGGCGAACAGCGTGCCGGCGACGGATCGGGTCAGGCTGTCGGTTTGGATCGTAACCCGCACCAAAGTCATATACTCGCTGGGACGGTCGTGCGCGGTTTCCGCCACGTCGATGCCATGGTCGCGCGCCGCGACCGAGGCGTTAACCATGTTCACCCCCACCATCATCGGCTGCAGGAGCCCGGCCAAAGCAGCGGCGGTCAGCGGACGGGTGTTGAGCGCTGCCACCTGCCCTTCGTATTCGACCGTCACCCGCCGGATCGTCCCGTCCTGCGCACGCGCCATCTGACCGGCAAAAGTGCCGAGCAGACGGCAAAGTTCGAGGTAGGGCTTGAGACGCGGGGCTTCCTCGGCGGTCACGGATGCCATGTTGATAGCGTTGGATACCGCGCCCGTGAGTAGGAAATCGCTCATTTGTTCGGCGACTTGAAGGGCCACGTTTTCCTGCGCTTCGGCGGTGGCGGCACCGAGATGCGGAGTGCAGACGACGTTGTCGAGCGCGAACAACGGCGAGTCGGTAGCCGGCTCGAGTTCGAACACATCCAACGCGGCACCGGCGACATGGCCGGATTTCAGCGCCTCCGCCAGCGCGGCTTCGTCCACCAGCCCACCGCGCGCGCAATTGATAATACGCACGCCCTTCTTGGTTTTGGCGATGGCGTCGCGGGAGATAATATTGCGCGTCGCGTCGATCAGCGGCGTGTGGACGGTAATGAAATCGGCCCGCATCAGCAACGTATCGAGATCGGCTTTTTCCACCCCGAGATCGAGTGCTTTTTTGTCCGATAAATACGGATCGAACGCCACGACTTTCATCTTTAGCGCGACCGCGCGTTCGGCGACGATCGAGCCGATATTGCCGCAACCGATCAAACCCAAAGTCTTACCGGTCAGTTCCACGCCCATGAAGCGGTTTTTCTCCCACTTGCCGGCACGGGTGGACGCCGAGGCCTCGGGGATTTGTCGTGCTAAAGCGAACATCATCGCGATGGCATGTTCGGCGGTGGTGATCGTGTTGCCGTGCGGGGTGTTCATCACTACCACACCGCGCGCGGTCGCGGATTTCACATCGACGTTGTCCACACCGATCCCGGCGCGACCCACGACTTTTAAGTTCGGCGCGGCATCGAGCAATTCCCGCGTCACCTTGGTGGCGGAACGTACCGCGAGGCCGTCGTATTCCCCGATAATCGCGCGCAAATCGGCAGGCGATAGGCCGGGCTTGAAGGTAACCTCGATACCCCGCTGGCGGAAAATATCTACGGCGGCGGGCGACAGCTTATCGCTGATCAGAACTTTAACCATTTAAGCGGTCCTTTATTGAAAGGAAGCGGCTGTGTTCGCGTGCGCCCAATCGAGCCACGGCAGCAACGCTTCGATATCGGATGTCTCGACGGTCGCCCCACCCCAAATTCGCAGGCCTGGCGGCGCGTCGCGGTAGGCCCCAATGTCGTAGGCCACCCCTTGCTTCTCCAGCATTCCGGCAAGCTGCTTGGCAGCTTTCGCTTGGGCGTCCGGGCCGAGCGCGACGAACCATGGCGCGGCTATTTTCAAACAGATCGAGGTGCAGGACCGCGTCGTCGAGTCCTTCGCCAAGAAGGCCGCCCACGTCGATTTTTCAACCCAATCCGCGACGGCTTTCAGGTTCGCTTCCGAACGAGCAATCAGGCCTTTCAAACCGCCGACACCATCCGCCCATTTCAATCCGTCGATCGCGTCTTCCGCGCACAGCATCGACGGCGTGTTGATGGTCTCGCCCTTGAACACACCTTCGGCAATCTTGCCTTTCGACGTCAGTCGAAACAATTTCGGTAACGGCCATTTCGGCGTGTAAGTTTCCAACCGCTCGACCGCCCGAGGCGACAAAGCGAGCATGCCGTGCGCGGCTTCCCCGCCCAGCACTTTCTGCCAGGACCATGTCACGACATCGAGTTTGGACCAAGGAAGTTCCATCGCAAAGGCCGCCGAGGTAGCGTCGCAAATTGTGAGACCCTGCCGGTTGTCGGCGATCCAATCGGCGTTCGTCAGCCGTACCCCGGACGTGGTCCCGTTCCAGGGAAATACGATGTCGTGTGCGGGATTCGTCTTGGCGAGGTCCGGCAATTCGCCATACGGCGCCGACAGCACGGTCGCATCGGATAGTTTCAAATGCTTGACGATATCCGTCGCCCAGCCCTCGCCGAAACTCTCGAATGTTAGAATATCGACCGGGCGCGCGCCCAGCAAAGACCACAACGCCATTTCGACGGCGCCGGTGTCCGACCCAGGAACGATCCCGAGGCGCCAACCGTCGGGCATGCCAAGGATCGCTTTGGACCGAACGATAATCTCGTGGAGCCGGGCTTTGGGTTCCGCCGCGCGATGGCTGCGGCCAAGGAAGGCGCCCGACAGCGCTTCCAACGTAAATCCCGGGCGCTTGGCGCAGGGACCGGAGGAGAAATTCGGATTTTCCGGACGAATGCCGGGTATGGAGATCGCGTTCATATCCGCTCTCCCTTTCAGAAGAGAAGCACCCCGGTGGGGGGGTGTGGCCCGAGCGGAGGATTAAGGGAGGGCGCTCCGACGGGTCAAGGGAAAAATTATCCCATCCAATCCTTGCCGACCTTCAGAGCCTCGGCCACCAAAGCCGCCGTGAGCGGGATCATCGGTTCCCGCCGCGGATAAACCAAACCCACTGTCGGCGGCGGTTCCGGGTCGGCAATCGGAATTGCTCGGATCGGTTCACCCAGTCCCATCGTTTCGGCCAGCACAGCGGGCATCACGCTCGCCCATTGCCCGGTGCGAACATGGGAAAATAGTACGACCATAGAATTCGACTGCAACGTCGGTGCGGGTTCGACGCCGGCATCGGCCAATCTTCGATCGATAATGCGGCGGTTTTGCATATCGGGGGTCAACAAACACAACGGAATCCCGCCCACTTCTTTCCAACTGACACAATCGCGCGCGCCGAACGCATGATCGGCGGCGATGAGAAGGCGGTAATGTTCGAAATAAAGGGGAACGGAACGAACACGCCCGAGCGGTTCGTTATCGATATAGGTCAGTCCTGCATCGATTTCGAGATTTTCAAGCAACGATAAAACTTCGATCGATGTTCGGGACAGAATGGTAAATTCTACTTCCGGGTGCGCAATGTGCAGCGGCGTTGTCAGCGCGGCGACGATCGGCAGTGCGGTCGGAATGGCGGCAATGCGCAGATGACCGGCCAGTCCGCGCTTCAACGCGCGGATTTCCTGCCGCATCGCGCGGGTATCGCCGACGATCCGCCGCGCCCAATCGAGCACCCGCACGCCTTCGGGCGTAAAGCCGAGGAAACGGGACCGACGACGGACCAGCAACACGCCGAGGCTTTCCTCGAGTTGCTTCAAACCGGCCGAGAGCGTGGGTTGCGTCACCCCGCAAGCTTCGGCCGCGCGCCCGAAGTGCTGCTCGCGGGCCAAGGCCAGCATCATTTCCAGTTTATCGATCATACCGGAAATATTTGCCGCGAACGCGCGCCGCGTAAACGGTTTGTTAACACTTCTCTGAGTAGAAGGGGTGCGGCCGGCGGACTACCCCACCGGCCGCTTCGAGGAGGTCGAGGATGTTCAAGCATCTCGTCCTACTGCTTCCGATTGTGGCGATCTTCCGCGGTAGCGTCGAGGTCGATTCCAGGAAGAAATAGCGGGGGGCCGGTCCATTCGCGGGCCGGCCTACCTCCTCCAACCCGGCGTGGGGCTTACCTTACGCGCCCATTGGCGCTAGCGTCGCCAGCGAACACCCTGAACCGTCAACGCGGCAGGCCGGATAACGGAGGATAACGCGCATGGATTCGATCCCAGGTGGGCAAAACTGCCTTTCCGGCGTTCGCATTCTCGACTTCACCCAATTCGAGGCTGGTCCATCCTGCACGGAAGCCCTCGCTTGGCTCGGCGCCGAGGTCGTGAAAGTCGAAAATCCCGGCGGCGGCGATCCCGGACGTGCGCTCGGCGGCAAGCCCGGCATCGACGATCCCTATTTCCTGCTGTTCAATGCCAATAAAAAATCCGTCACGGTCAATCTCAAGGACCCCAAAGGCCTGCAATTGATCAAGGACCTCGCGATTAAAGCCGATGTCATGATCGAGAATTTCGCCCCCGGCGCGATCGAACGGCTCGGCCTCGGCTACGAGGTTATAAAAGCCATCAATCCCGGCATTATCTATTGTCAGGTAAAAGGTTTCGGCGAAGGCAGCCCGTACGAAAAGAACCTCGCATTCGATATGATCGCGCAGGCCTGCGGCGGCACGATGTCGATTACCGGGGAAAAGGACGGACGACCGCTGAAACCCGGCCCATCGCTGGGCGATACCGGCACCGGCATGCTGTTGGCGGTATCCATTCTGGGCGCGCTGTATCGACGCAAAGGCACCGGGCAAGGCGACCATCTTCAGGTCGCGATGCAAGATGCGATGCTGCATTACATTCGTATTGCATTCGCCGCGCAGTATCGCACGGGATTGCCGGCGCAGCGCGCGGCCGATAGTTCCGTCTCGGCTACCACTCCGCCGATGGGTACTTACCCCTGCAAAGGCGGCGGTTCGAACGATTACGTTTATATTTTCACCAGCCGAGCCAATCCAGAACATTGGCGTAGGCTGCTGGGGGTGATCGGGCGACAGGATTTGGATGGCGATCCACGGTACGATACCCCTGCCGCGCGGGTCGAACATGCGGACGAGGTCAACGGTATGATCGCCGATTGGACCCGCCAGCACGAGAAGAAAGAGGCAATGGAAATTATTGGCGCAGCCGGTATTCCAGCCGGTGCGGTGCTGGATACGATGGAATTGTCAACCGATCCGACGTTCGAAATGCGCGGCATAATGCCTGTGATCGATCATCCCAAAGTCGGTAAATTCAAAATGGTTTCATGGCCCGTTCGGCATGGCGGCCAACCGCCTCCGGTGGCGCCGGCTCCGTTGCTCGGGGCGAACAACGACGACGTGCTGGCCAGTTGGCTGGGCCTCGGCGCCAACGACATCGGCGGTCTTAGGGCCGGCGGCGTGGTCGGATAATATGTTTTACCAAGGAGACGAAAAACATGGCGGAACTAACCGGTTCTGAAATCATCGCGCGATGCCTCGCTAAAGAAGGGGTTGCCGATCTTTTCTACATCATGGGTGGGCCGATGTTGTTGGCGGAAGCCACCTGCATCAAAGAAGGCATCCGCATGATCGACGTGCGGCACGAGCAAGCGGCGGCGTTCGCTTGCCAAGCTTATAGCCGCCTGAAGCAGGTTCCCTCGGTTTGCATGGCGGCGTCGGGCCCCGGCGTGACAAACTTGGTGACAGGCATGGCCAACGCGCTGGTCGATTGCTGCCCGGTGGTCGCGTTCGGCGGTGCCAGCCCGCTGTCGCAGTTCGGCCGTCAGGTGTTCCAGGAAATCGACCAAGTCGAAATCATGCGCGGCGTCTGCAAATACGTGGACCGTTTGATCAACCTCAAGCGGATTCCGCAGCAAATCAATTTCGCGCTGCAAAAGGCGATGACCGGCAAACCGGGGCCCGTCTACATCGATTGCCCCGGCGACATGCTGTACCAAAAGATCGACGAGAATCTGGTCGATTGGTCGTACGCTGGCCGTCCGTTGGTGGATTCCCGCCCGATGGGCGATCCGCGTCAGATCGACGCGCTCGTGGACGCGCTGGCGAAAGCCGAGCGGCCGTTGATCGTGTCGGGTTCGGGCGTGATTTGGTCGCGCGCATGGGGCGAGATGCAGGAATTCGTAGAAGCGGCCGGCGTGCCGTTCTATACGACTCCGCAAGGGCGTGGCGTGGTTCCGGACGATCACGAATATTCGTATCTCGCGATGCGGTCTTCGGCATTCCGCGATGCCGATCTGATCGTCGTCCTCGGCACCCGCATGAACTACATCATCGGTCATGCGTCGCCGCCCCGCTTTGGGCCGGATGCGAAGATTGCTCGTATCGATATCGATTCGGCGGAAATCGCCACCGCCGCGCGCTTTGTGGATATTCCCATCGTCGGCGACTGCAAGGCCGTGCTGGGGCAATTGCTGGCGGGCATCAAAGGCAAGGTCAGCGCGGATCGGTTCGCAGGCTGGCGCAAGAAGCTGCACGACGGGGAAATGGCCAAGCGCAGCGCGGCCGGTGCCAATCGCCCGGCGGAAGATGGTGACATTCACCCTGTTCGCATGCTGGAAGCCGTGCGGGACTTCGCCAATCGCGACGCCATCCTGTGCGTCGACGGTCAGGAAACCCTGAACTTCGGCCGTCAGACCATGCCGACCTTCTCCCCGGCGCACCGGATGAACTCCGGCCCGTTCGGCACGATGGGCGTGGGTTTGCCGTTCGGCGTCGGTGCGAAGGTTGCCTGCCCGGATAAGCAGGTGATCGTGGTCCACGGCGACGGTTCTATGGGCATGAACGCCATGGAAATGGACACCGCCATCCGGCACAAAATCCCGTTGTTGATCGTCATTAGCCTAAACGGCGGCTGGACCGGCGATCCGAAGCGGGAAAAGCCGGGCCGCGACCTGGGTTACATGCGTTACGATCTGATGTGCGAAGCGCTGGGCGGGTACGGCCAGTACGTCACACAGCCGGAAGATATCGCACCGGCGCTTGAACGGGCGCAAGCGGAAGTCGACAAAGGTCGGGTTGCCTTGGTCAACGTCCGGACCGATTACCGCGCTCGTTTCGCAGGCGCTTCGTTCTCCGACTACACGACCTAACGGCGAAAGCTGGCTCGCGACGTTGGGGAAATCCCTACGTCGCGGGCGGCAGTATGGCAGACGGCATATTCTCGCTTAATTATTTAAGGGAACATGGATGCGGGCCGGATCGCGACTGCGCCCGCATCCATTCTCTCCGACCGGACAGTCGCCATTCTAAACGCTCCCGTCGGTATCCCCCCCGCCGGCAGATGAACGGCTCGCACGAAATTGGGCCGTGTTAGCCGGCCATCCGCATGCGGCTTTCACGGGCGATCGCGCCGATTGCGGCGTCATCCGTCTCACCAACTACGACGAACGTATGCGCGCCACTCTGCCAAGACGCGAGGCGCATGTCGCCATTACGCGCAATCGCTACCGGCGTGCCGCTGCTTGCCGCCCCGCGTGCGGCCTCGGCAATGCAGATCGCGATCGGCCGTCCATTGGCGCGGGTGTACATCAGTTCGGCGACCGGCTTGCCGTCGACGACGAGCATGCGGCCACCGGCAAAGGCCAGGCCCAACCCGGTTAAATCGGGGGCGGACAAGGCAATTCCGACCCGGCTACCCAGCCAATCCATCAATTCGGCGGCGCGGGAGGCGGGAATTTCGACGAGATGCTTGTCCTCGTGGGAGAAGACCGCATGATATTCTGCGATTTCACCAAGCAGACGGTCGTGCGCGGATTCCATCCCGCCCGCCCGATAGGTGCCACCGCCGAACCCGAGGATTCCGGCGACCGTCGCGGCAACCGCCCAACCGACATATCGACGCAGCGACGAGCGGCGGCGCGGCGTCGACAGGGCAACTGGCCCGGCATCGTAAAAAACTTCCGCACATGCCGAGCGCAACAAGGCAGTGGTAAGGCGGTGCTGCTCGACGATGGCACGAAGCGACGGGTCGGCGGCAATAGCGGCTTCGACCTCCAGGACCTCGTTCGGTGGCAGTTCGCCGTCCGCATAGGCCATCAATTTCAATTCCAGATCTTCCAACGGTGTCATGTCATCGCACCTAAACTGCGCCGCGCGGTACGAACGGGGTCACGTTGTCGGCGACCGGGCGTCCGTTCAGAATCTCGTTCAGCGCTTGGCGTCCGCGGGACAGTCTGCTCATGACCGTTCCCACCGGAACACCTAAAATACCGGCCGATTCTCGGTAGCTCAGTCCATCGACGCAGACCAGAATAAGGATCGACCTTTGTTCTTCCGGCAGGCGCGCCAAGGCACGACGTACTTCCGCTAATCCAAGCTTGCTTTCGGCGGTCGCGTTACCGTTCTCCCCCGCTATGTCTGGGACGGAGTCGAGTTGGTCCGCGCGCCGTATTTTCCGGCTCCGAATTTCATCGACCCATACGTTGCGCATAATTCCGTACATCCAAGCATCGATCCTCGTACGATCCCGCAACTGCGCTTCGTGCCGCAGAACTTTTTCGCAGGCGTTCTGCACCAGATCGTCGGCATCCACCGACGTTCCCGTCAACGACAGCGCGAAACGCCGCAGCTTAGGCAGAACAGCCAGCAAACTCGCTCGTAAGTCGTCCTGCACGAGATTAGCCTTGTTGGTCGTCGACAGAGGGACGGCTGGGAAGCCACGGTTATTCCATGAACATCCACGCTATTCCGACGCTGCGGATCGTCGAAATCTTCATTCGATCGAAAATACGCGGTAGGCCGAGGCCCGGTCAATGCCGAGGATGGATTCCAGTTCCCGCGAAAACCCGCTAAACAAGCGGCGAAGGAGCTTTCGCCCCATGCATGTCGCCACCTCTCCGGCCTTTAAGGAAAACGCCCACCAAGCCATCGGCAATGTTGGCTTGCAAAAGGCGCTCGCACGTAGCGGCCCCAGCTTCATCGCCCGTCGGGCGGCCGCGGCGGCGGGATTGCCGGAATTCGAGGATTTGCGGAACACCGCCCGCGACATTAAAAACCACGCGATCGCCAACCTCGATTTCTATTTGGAGGAATACGAGACCAATGTGAAAGCTGCCGGCGGTCATGTGCATTGGTGCCCCGACGCAAACGCGGCGCGCGCAGCGGTTTTGGCGATTTGCCAGCGTGTCGGGGCGCGCACCGTCACCAAGGGCAAGTCGATGATCGGCGAGGAAATCGCCATCAACGCCCATCTGGAGCGGCACGGAATCGTCCCGATCGAGACCGATCTGGGCGAATACATCATCCAGCTTCGCGACGAGCTCCCCAGCCACATCATCGCCCCCGCCTTCCACTTGAATATGGAAGATTGGGAGGAAGCCTTTCGCAAACACCATACCGATTTGCCGGCCGATCGGTCGCTGGCCGAGCGGCGGGATATCCTGGTGGAGGCGCGGACGCGGTTGCGGTCGAAATTCCTCGCCGCCGATGTCGGTATTACCGGCGCCAACTTCCTGATCGCGGAAACCGGCAGCAGCGTCATCGTCACGAACGAAGGCAACGGCGACCTGACGCAGACTCTACCGCGGGTCCACATCGTGTTGGCCAGCATCGAGAAATGCGTACCGACGATCGAGGATACCACGTCTCTGCTACGCTTGCTTGCGCGTTCGGCGACGGGACAGGATTTCTCGGTCTACACCACGTTTTCTACCGGCGCGCGGCGACCGGGCGATCTGGATGGACCGGATGAATACCACGTCGTCCTGATCGACAATGGCCGCTCGGCGATGATCGGCACCGAGTTCCAAGATATGCTTCGCTGCATCCGTTGCGCGGCATGCATGAACCATTGCCCGGTCTACGGCGCTGTTGGCGGGCACGCCTATGGCTGGGTCTATCCGGGACCGATGGGATCGGTCCTAACGCCCGGCTTGCTGGGTGTGGACAAGGCTGGCCATCTACCCAACGCGTCCACCTTCTGCGGCAAATGCGAGAGCGTTTGTCCAGTCAAAATCCCTCTGCCGAAACTGATGCGCCATTGGCGGGAGCGCGAATTCGAACGCCACCTCAGCCCGGCGGCCTATCGCACCAACCTCGGCCTATGGGCGTTCTTCGCTCGCCGTCCGGCGCTGTATCGTCTGGCCACGCGTGTCGGCGCGAAGGCGATGGGATGGTTGGGGCGCAAGACCGGGCGCCTTGGCAGCCTGCCTTTCGCCAGCGGCTGGACCGAAGGCCGCGATCTGCCGACCCCCGAAGGCGACACCTTCTTCGTCCGCTATGCGCGGGCACAGCGCGACGGGACGCTCTGACCATGAGTAAAGAGCTAGTGTTGAACGCCGTCCGCCGGGGTTTGCGGCGGGGACCGTTGCCCGAGGACCAGAAAGCCATGCTGCGCGGCCGTTTAGCGCTGCATCCTCGACACCCGATCCCCGCGCGGTCGCGGCTGCCGCACGCCCAGCAGGTGGATCTATTCGTGCGCAATGTAGAGAAAGAATTCGGGTCGGTGGTGCGCGTCGCCGATCCCGCCGCCGTGCCGGCGGCGATTGCCGATTATTTGTCGGCGCAGAATTTGCCGAGCCGCTTCGCGATGGCGCCGCACCCGGATTTGCAGGCAATTCCATGGGGGACCCGTCCCCTGCTCGAAATCCGCGAGGATAAGGCCGAGGCAACCGACGCCGTCGCCGTCACCCAAGCCTTCGCCGCGATTGCCGAGACCGGCACGCTGATGCTGCCCAGCGTCCCGGTACGGCCGACGACCCTGAACCTTCTGGCCGACACGGCCATCGTCGTGCTGCGCGCGTCCAATCTGGTCGGGGCGTACGAAGAAGCCTGGGACAAGCTGCGTGCCGAAATGGGTGGCATGCCGCGCAATGTCATGCTGGTGACAGGCCCGTCCCGGTCCGCCGATATCGAGCAAACGTTGGAACTGGGCGCGCACGGGCCGCGCAATCTGCATGTGGTGCTAATCGAAGACGCAACCTAACCGTACCGGATTCTATTGCATCCGTTTAGGCGACGGTTTAGGCGGGAAGCTATGGAAAAAACCCTGCTCGATACCCTCACGGCTTGGCGCCGCCACCTGCACGCTCACCCGGAACTCACCTTGCACGAGAAGGAAACTTCCCTCTTTGTGCAGTCGAAATTGCACGAGCTCGGGGTGCCATTCGTAGCCGGTGTGGGCGGGCACGGGGTCGTGGCGACGCTGACCCGCGGATCGTCCAACAGGTCGGTGGGGCTGCGCGCCGATATGGACGCGCTGCCGATCGAGGAAACTTCGGGCGAGCCGCATGCGTCTCGCAACCCCGGCGTGATGCACGCCTGCGGGCATGATGGGCATACGACATCCTTGCTGGGCGCGGCGGCGCTGTTGCAGCAGGACAAATCGTGGTCCGGCACCGTGCAGTTCGTGTTCCAGCCGGCCGAAGAGGGCGGCGGCGGGGCCAAAAGCATGATCGCCGACGGGCTGTTCGATCGTTTCCCGATGGAGCGCATCTTCGGCTACCACAACTGGCCCGGCCTGGAAGCTGGTGCCGTCGCGGTGCATGACAGCGCGGTGATGGCGGCCGGCAATCGACTGATTTTCCAGATCGAGGGCCATGGCGGGCACGCGGCACTGCCGCACCTCACCCGCGATCCCATGATCGCCGCAGCGCATCTGGTGCTGGCGTTACAGACGATCGTATCGCGCGAGACCGATCCCATGGATAGCGTGGTGATCACCATCGGCATCGTCCAAGGCGGTACGGCCGCCAACCAAGTGCCGGGCAACGCCCTGGTGCGCGGGACGATGCGGGTGCTGAGCGACAAGGTTCGCGATCGCGTGGAAGCTGCGATCCACCGCGTCGCCGCCGGGGTCGCGTTGACCTGCGGGGTCGAGATCCAGGTTTCCATCCCTCGTGGCAATCCGGTCACGCTGAACTCCCTCGACGGGGTCGCGATGGCGTCGGACGCCGTGGTGCGTGCGGGTCTGCCGCTGCGTCGGGATATGGGACCGGCGATGACCGGGGAAGACTTCGCCTGGTATTTGCAGCAACGCCCGGGCGCTTTCGTGTGGATCGGCAACGGTCCGGCCGATGGCGGCCGGGAACTGCACAACGCGAACTACGACTACAACGACACGATTTTGCCGGCGGCGAGCGGGTTCCTGGCGGGGGTGGCGAAACGGGCGTTGGAGGGGTGATACGCGAGGCCAAGCTTCCCCCAGCGCCTCAGACCCACTATCCCGATCCTATGTCCGAAGCACCCCGCCCCAACCCCACCGTCGCCGAGCTCTTTCTCGGTTTTTTCACCATTGGCGTTTGCGGCTTCGGCGGCGTCCTGCCCTGGGCACGCCGCACGATCCTGGAACAAAAGCGCTGGCTCACGCCGCTTGAATTCACCGAACTCCTCGGCTTCTGCCAGTTCATGCCGGGCGGGAACATTATGAACGTTGCCGTCGCCCTCGGCGCTCGGTTCCGGGGCGTTCCGGGCGCCATCGCCGCCCTGGTCGGCCTCATGGCGGCCCCGGTTACGATCGTCATTCTGCTGGGTGCCGTCTACGGCGAATACAAAGACGTGCCCCAGGTCAAACATGCGTTCGAAGCTTTAGCGGCCGCTGGCGCCGGCATGCTCATCGCGACATCCATCAAGATCGCCGCACCGCTGAAGGGGCGCTGGCTCGCCATCGCGATGACCGCAATCACCTTCGCCGCGATCGCGATCTTCCGCCTGCCCTTGGTGGTGACGATGCCGGTCATGGCCGGCGCCTCGACATTGGTGCTCTGGAGGTTCGCGCGATGAACGCCACCATCGCTTTAGCACTACTGTTCGGGCAGCTCTCGCTGCTGGCATTCGGCGGAGCGAACTCGATCCTGCCGGACCTGCAACGACAGATCGTTGGACAAGGCTGGATGAGCGGCCACGAATTCGCGGCACTCTTTGCCCTCGCGCAGGCTGCGCCGGGGCCAAACATGATGGTGGTCAGTCTGATCGGCTGGCGGGTGGCCGGACTGTCCGGGGCATTGGTGTCCACAATCGCGATCGCCGGCCCGACCTCGGTCCTGACGTATCTCAGCGCGGGCGCTTGGTTCCGTCTGAGGGACCGGCCCTGGCGCAAAGCCATTCAAGCCGGATTATTGCCGGTCACCATCGGTCTGGTCATGGCCAGTGCCGCGCTAATCGTCGTCAGCACCACACTTGGCTGGCAAACCGGAACGATCGCGGCGGTTGTGGCCGTGTTGGTCTACTTCACCAAATTCCACCCGCTGCTAATCCTGGCGGGGGCGGCCGCGCTCGGCGCGGCGGGCTTCGCGGGATAGCGTTCGAAAACAGTTAGCACGCAACAAAAAGGCCGCTCCGAAGAGCGGCCTTTCCATCGATTCCGGTTGTAAAACCGAAATTACATCGCGCCGAGCGCGGCGGCGGTCTTGTCGTCGACCTTGCCGGTCGCCTTCATGCCCTTGGACTTCTGGAAGTGGGCCACGGCGGCGGCGGTCTTCTTGCCGTAAACGCCATCGACCTTCAGCTTGGCGCCATTGGCGTTCAGCGCGGTTTGCACGGCGGCGGTCTTTTCCTTGGCGGTCATCGCCTTCATCGGCGCGGGCGCCGGGGCGGCAACGGGGGCCGGGGC
>JBAXFK010000081.1:0-16050 GCA_037139955.1 Rhodospirillales bacterium | reverse complement strand
ATCATAGAATGGTAGATTGTCTGGGGACCCGATATCGCGGTGCAAAACCACGAGGGGGGAACCTTTGCCGCCGCGTCGCAAATGTATATCCGTACCTGCCACGGATACGACACTGCTGGTCCAAACGATTGCCATACGTCAACTCCCGAAGCTTTCGCCTCAGTGTACGGCAGTACTGCCGATCGTGCAAATCCCGCCGTCCCGGCAGGCGCGTTCAGCCGAGCAGACGTCCGATCACGCGTGCCGTATAGTCCACGACGGGAATGATCCGACCATAGTTGATACGTGTTGGGCCGATGACCCCGATCGCGCCGACAATGCGCCCGGCGTCGCCGCGCGCTGGGGCGACAACCATCGACACGCCGGATGTGCCGAACAATCCGCTGTCGGCACCGATGAAAATCCGCACGCCCTCGGATTGTTCGGCCAATTCCAGCAGGCGCAACATGGTTTCTTGCGCTTCGAGCCGATCGAACAATGCCTGGATTGCGGTGAGACTCTCGATCTGGGTCACGTCCGTCAAAAGGCGCGCCTGACCGCGCACGAACAGGCTGCCGCCGCGCCCCTCGCCGGTCCAGGTGGCCAAACCGGCTTCCACCACTTGTTCTGTCAAAGTATCTAGTTCGGTTCGATTGGCGGCGATTTCCTCGGTAACGACAGCGCGCAGTTCCAGCAGCGGACGCCCGGACAGACGAGCGTTCAGGTAGTTGCTGGCTTGTTGCAATGCGGATGGGGGGACACCGGCCGGGATTTCGATCACACGGTTTTCAACGTGCCCATCGCCCGCTACCAGCACCACAAGCGCGCGGCCCGACCCCAGCGGCACGAATTCGATATGCCGCAACGCGCCTTCGGATTTGGGCGCTAGCACCAAACCGGCGGCAGCGGACAGGCCGGACAGCATGGTGCTGGCCTCGGCCAATGTATCTTCCAGGCTGCGGCCGGCGGTCGCGAGGGTGGCGGTGATCGACTCGCGTTCGTCCTCGGTCAATTCGCCGAAATGTAGCAGGCCGTCGACGAACAGCCGCAGCCCCTGATCGGTCGGGAGCCGCCCGGCGGAGGTATGCGGTGCGAATAGCAGGCCGGACTCGGTCAGATCGGCCATCACATTGCGAATAGTGGCCGGCGATAGGTTCATCGGCAGGCGACGGGATAGCGTGCGGCTGCCCACGGGTTCGCCCGTTTCGACGTATTGTTCGACGATTTCCCGGAGAACTGCGGCGGATCGGACATCCAATCCGGGCGGCAAGGCAGTCGCCAGACCGGGCATGCGGCCGGGCAGGCGGACGGACGGCGACGCGAGCGGCTTGTTCATGCATGGGACTCCGCCGTAATTGTTAAGCAGCGGCGAAGCCCCAGTCAAATGGTAGCCCTTATGCCGGGACGAAAACCCCGGTATCCTGGAACGTCGGTAGGTCGGTTACAATTTTCGCCGGCTGGGTAAACAGGCTGTCACTATGCAACACCGGCTTCACCTTATCCGCGAACAGTCGCAGATTCTGCTCGGCTTCGTCGTGCGGTAAGCCGCCGTAGGAGAATTCGCAAACCAGATGGTCCAAACCGGTCAGGCTGCGGAGTTCGGCGATTTGTTGGATGCAATCGTCCGGCGTGCCGACCAGTTGAATCTTGACGTAGGTGTCGGTCATTTTCTGCCGATGCGACAGGTCGGCCATTTTCGCATAGGTGCGGCCGATTTTATTGTAGGCCTCATAGCCTTTTACGTTCGACAGCCCGCCATCGGAAAATCGGTAGTGGTTGTCCACCGAATCCCACTTCTTTCCCAGCCAGGTGACAGCACGGTCGTCGGCCTCGGCGCGGGTTTCGGCGCAGGACACGTTGGTCACGATGATCGGCGGCTTCGGCGTGTGGCCGGCTTCCACCGCATATTTATGGAAATCGTAGACCTCGTGTGCGGCTTTCGACCATTCGTTGTGCATCACGATGAGCTGGCCAAGACCCTGACTGGCGATCAATTTCGCAGATTCAGGGCTGTTGGCCGAACCGTAGAACCGCCGTTCCGGATGCGAGATCGGAGCCGGACGGATCGAAGTGCGGGGAATTTGAAAAAATTCACCGTTGTACTCGAAGTTCGCTTGGGTCAGGCCGAGTTTGACGATTTCCAAGCCTTCTTTGAAGCGCGGGCGGGCTTCGTCCATCGGGATGCGGAAGCCTTCGTATTCGACCCGAGCGGCGCCTCGGCCGAACCCGAAAATGCAACGCCCCCCGCACATGATGTCTAGCAACGCGATTTGCTCGGCGATGCGAATCGGGTCGTGCCAAGGGATGACGATGACGCCGGTGCCGAGGTGAATACGCTTGGTTCGACCGGCGAAATAGGACAGGAATTGCAGCGGCGACGGCGACATGGCGTAGCCGGTAAAGTGGTGCTCCAGCGAGAACAGCGAGTCGAAGCCCAGCGGTTCGGCGAGATCGCCGAGTTGCATGTGCTCGTGCAGGATGGCCGAATCCGGCCGCCCGGGCTGACTGAGCATGTTGAGAGCCATTCCGACTTTCATGACCGTAACCTTCCGTGGTTGTACCCTTTGGGATGGGAGGCTACCGACCGGTGCCAGTCTCGTCAAACCTATCGCTATATTCGCCCGTTGGAGAAAATTTTCGCTAATTGCGATATCCGTATTGTGTAATTCGGAAAAATAATCTTTTTGTGTGGGGAATGCCGATCACCAGGAGACGCCCCATGAGGCCATCGATCCCAACTCTGCTCGCCGCCACCTTACTTTCGGCCTGCCACACCGTCGCTCGGGCCGACGAACCACCGCTGAAAATCGGCGTGCTGACAGATATGACCGGGCCGTATGGCGATGCCTCCGGTCCGGGTTCCGTCCATGCAGCCCGCATGGCTATCGCCGATTTCGGTGGCTCAGTGCTTGGCCGCGCGGTGCAGGTGTTGGGCGCCGACCATCAGAACAAGCCGGATATCGGCACCGATATCGCACGCCAATGGTTCGACCGCGAGGGTGTGCGGATGATTACGGACCTGACCAATTCGTCCGTCGCGCTCGCGGTGCAAGCGGTGGCGAAGCAACGGGACCGGATCGATTTGGTTACCAGCACGGCGACCACAGCGCTGACGAATGCCGAATGCTCTCCGTCCGGGGTGCATTGGACTTACGACGCATACGCGTTATCCGCCGGCACTGCCGGGGCGATGGTGGCCGAGGGCGGCAAGTCCTGGTATTTCATTACGGCTGACTACGCGTTTGGCACCAACTTGCAGGCGACCGCCAAGCAGATCGTCGAGAAAAACGGCGGTAAGGTGCTGGGATCGTCCCTCGCGCCGCTCAACACCACCGATTTCGCCGCGCAATTGATTGCAGCGCAGGCCTCGGGCGCGGATGTTGTCGGGCTGGCGAACGCAGGGGCCGACACGGCCAATTCGGTGAAGCAGGCCTTCGAGTTCGGCCTGACCAAAAAGCAGAAGTTGGCGGCGTTCCTGC
This sequence comes from Rhodospirillales bacterium, assembly GCA_037139955.1. Lineage (GTDB taxonomy): Bacteria > Pseudomonadota > Alphaproteobacteria > Acetobacterales > Acetobacteraceae > Rhodopila. The sequence continues at coordinate 12,592 of JBAXFK010000081.1, read as the reverse complement.
CGTTCATCACCGATATCAAGGCGATCGGTATCGACCACGCACAGGGCTTAACGCTGACTACTGCCTTTTACTGGGATCGGAACGACGAGACCCGCGCGTGGTCCGCTCGTTTCGAGGCGACGCAGAAAGCCAAGCCGACTATGATCCATGCCGGTACGTATTCCGCCGTGTTGCATTACCTGAAAGCGGTGCAGAAGGCGGGAACGGTCGAAACCGGCCCGGTTATGCAAGCGATGCGGGATACACCGGTGAACGATCCCGTCTTCCGCAATGGACGCATCCGTGCGGACGGCGTGATGGAACACGACATGTATTTGGTGCGGGTTAAAGCGCCAAGGGAATCGAAAGGGCCGTGGGATCTTTACACCGTGTTGCGTACCATTCCCGGCGATAAAGCGTTCCAGCCGTTGGCCGAAAGCACTTGTCCGTTGTTAACGAAAGCGAGCTGATTTGTTGTCCTATGGGGGATACCTCCATTGACCTTGGGGCGGGCCGCTTGCGATCAGTCGATGTGTTCGACTACCGGAAACGCCCCCAAAGCCTGCCCACTATTTTCCAGTTCCAATTGCCGCCCGGCGATCCTGACCCGGATCGTCGCGGTGGCTGGCAATTTATGATGACCGAGATCGACCATGAAGCCATGGCACCCGTTGCCAATGCTGCCCGAAGCCAAATCGGCACGATATCGATCCGCATCGAACGATTCTAGCAAACGTCCATCGGCTAAGACGTCCAACCGCACCGATGTCAGCCGATTTTCTTCGAAGCACCAGCCGTACAACGCGCCATTCAGAAAGCCATCGATACGACCGAGGAACCGACGCGATGCGGCCGCGCGATATTCGGCACTGTTCGGCTGGACTTGCTTCAGCAACGCCGCTCGTTGCGCTGGGCCAACCGCAAGGCCGCAGAATTCGGCCAGACTGTCGACCAGCAGGGGCGGGAATCCGATAATTTTCTCGTAGCTGAGTAGCAACAACGGACAGCCGGCTTGTTGCGCGAAACGCGTCAAAGCCTGCATCGCGCCGCTCGCCGCCAGCACGCCGTCCAGCGGGTCGGTATGTTCCGACAAGGCATTCCGCTTCGCCACGGCAGCGGGATCGCGATAGATCGCGACCAGATGCGGGTTGCGGAACATATTGAGCGAGTCATAGCGCATATGGGCATGCAGGTTGGGCACTTTGAAGCCCCAACTGTTATATTTTTTATTGCGATCTTGTATAATATCGCGCAGCAAATTCATGTCCTGCGATTGTACGATTTCCAATATTTGCGCGTCTTCGTGGACAACATCGTGTACGAAATCGCCCATATGCAGTCCTGCCGCCCGCAAAACTGCGGCCACCATGCTGGTCCCGGAACGGGCAACCCCGGTCACGACGATCGTGCGTTTATCGGCGCCTTTGCGCTTGGCGGTCCCACCGGGGCGCACGATTATGCCGGTATTGAGTGCTTGCGTGTCGCTCATGTTTCGATCCAACCCCGCGCGGGCGGCACTCTCGCGGCGACCAGGATGTCGACTGCGGCGGCGCCGGATCGCAACAGCAGAGCGGCGCAGGCGTTGGCCGTCGCACCCGAAGTCATGACGTCGTCGATCAGCAAAACCTGCCGTCCAGCCAACGCATCTTCCCGTCCTGGCCGCACCGCGAACGCATCTGCCACTTCCGCCGCCCGCTCGGCGACCGAGCGATCCCCGAGGGACGCGGTGGCTCTGGTACGGACCAGGGCATCGCGCAGGATCGCTACACCGGAGATACGGCCGAGTTCCACTGCCAGTAAAGCTGCCTGATTGTAGCGGCGATGAAACAATCGGCGTCGGTGCAATGGGACCGGAACCAGTACCTCGGCGCGGCGCAGCAGTGCGGCGCTGGCGCGCGCCATGTGCGGCGCGAGAACCCGCGCCAATTCCGGTCGGTCGGCATGCTTCAATGGCAGGATCAAACGCCGACCTTGCGCGTCGTAGGTCAGTGCCCCGCGCGCCTGCCGATAGAGCGGCGGATTATCCTCGCAGGCTTGGCAGACGGGGCCGAGCGCAGCGACTTCGAAAGCGATGCCACAGCGCTGGCAACAGGGCTCGCCGATGAAGCCGGTCGCGGCAAAACAGGTGGCGCACAACTGCCCTGCCGTGGCGACTCGCTCCTCGCAGGCCGCGCAATGCGGAGGTAGTAAAAAATCGAGCGCGATACGGCCGAGTTCAGTGAGCGGTGCCAAATTTCACCGTGCCGTCGCGATCGATTTCGTGCACCAAGTCGATTTCCCAAGACAAATAAGCGTTCATTGCTTCCTCGATCCCGGAGTTACGATCGTATGGACGGAGGTAGAAGTCGATGCAATCTTCGTCGGCAGGGATCAGCCGGTTTTTCTCCAGCGGATGTCCAGCCGCTTTCCATGCGGCCGTCCCGCCGGCCAACACCCTTGGCTCCTTGCCCGTCAGCGCTCGGACTTCCGGCACCGCCAGGACCGCCGCTTCCCCGTCGGGGGATGCAATGACGATGTGTTGCGCGGCTGGAATGGGACCGAGACGGCTGCGGACACCCCAGATCGCGCCTGGAATATGTCCGTCGCGGAAATCGACGCTGCGGGCGAGGTCGATAACCGTTGCCTCGGAAAGGATCGCGGCCAGACCGGCGACGTCGATCGTGGAGACTGCGGTGTCGAGTTCGGGTACGGCCGCGCGCGCGGTGCCACCGTGCAGGGCGCCCTCGGCGACAAACACATCCTGGTGGCCCATCAACCTCAGCCACGCCGCCGACATGCGCGCGCGGGCACCGGTGTCGCAAAGCAGCACGGTCCTAGCGCCGCGAACGCCGACCCAGGTGTCGGTGGCCTGCACCAACTGGCCGCCGGGCGCGTTGATGCTGCCGGCACGATGCCCGGCGCGATATTCTGGGGGATCCCGCACATCCAGCACATAAAGCGTGCGGCTGGAATCGGCCTCGAATGCGGCGAGTTGCGCCGGAGTAATGGTTCGCACTCCCGTTTCATGTGCAAAAGCAGTTGCGCGTTGCAGCGCCAGTTCGGCAGTTTTCGGTGTTCCCGGTGCGAATCGGGCGGTTTTGCCGCGATCGCAGGTCAGGCCCGCAAGGTCCCAACCCATCGTGCCGTTGCGCAAGGCCACGACCTTGTTGGGAATGCCGGCGCGACGGAGGCTCTCGGCCCCCATGATGCTGCGTGTGCGGCCGGCGCAATTGACCACCACCAACGTTTCTGGGTCGGGTGCGATGTCGCCGATGCGATAGACCAATTCGCCGCCGGGTACGCTGACGCCTGTCGGGATCGACATGCGGTTGAATTCTTCCTGGGTGCGGCTGTCCAGCACCACCATGTTTGTGCCGGATTTTATCAATGCGTCCAGCTCCGTCGCATCGAGACTCTCGGTGCCGTAATGGTGCTCCACCCACTCCCCGAAGGCTTTCGAGGGCACATTCATTCCGGAGAACACAACATAACCTGCCGCCGCCCAGGCCTTCGTGCCACCGTCGAGAACCGACACATCGGTGCAGCCGATGCTTTCCAGCCACGCCGCCAGTTGCTGCGCCACGCCGCGCCCATCGTCGGTCACGCAGATGCGTGTATCCAGACGCGGCAATAACGCCCGCGCTCGCGTTTCCCGCCGCGACATCCCGCACGGCACTGCCCAAAACAGGTGCTCGGCGCCGAACTCCCCGTCCTCTCGCGCGTCGAGCAGAGCGAGTTCTCCGGAACCTTCGATCCAGGTGCGGAGGGTTGTGGCGTCGACGGTCTTCATGGTTTTGAGCACTCCCGATTTCTGCAACCGTAGGACGCAGGGGGGCTGCTTGGCAATTTGTCTTTCCCGGCGCACATGCGGCGCATGGATGCAATGCTTGTTTTCGATCGTTTGGCCGTCCGTCGCCACCGCGACCGCGCTTCCGGGACCGTTGGGTCGGTGGTCGATGTATTGCGCGATGCAGCTGAGCGACTGGTGGATCGGTTGGACGACACCACGCGGCGGTTTTCCTGTGCGTTGGATGTCGGCGGGCGCGGTGTCGTGGCGCCGATGCTGCGCGCGCGCGGGATCGCGGTCGTCAGTTGCGATTTATCCGCCGCCATGGCAGCGATTAACGGTGGGCCGTGCGTTGCCGCCGATGAGGAATTCCTGCCCTTCGCTCCGGCCAGCTTCGATCTGGTCGTCGCGAGCCTATCGCTTCATGCGATCAACGACTTGCCGGGTGCGCTGATCCAGTTTCGCCAAGCGTTGAAACCGGACGGATTGCTGTTGGCCAGCATGCCGGCGTTGGGCACGCTGACCGAGCTACGCTCGGCTTTGACCGAGGCCGAAACCGCCCTGAGCGGTGGCGTGTCCCCCCGTGTGTCTCCGTTTCCCGAACTGCGCGATTGTGCCGGGTTGCTGCAACGCGCGGGCTTCGCGGTGCCGGTGGCGGATATGGAGGAGATTACGCTGCTTTATGCCGCGCCGATTGCCTTGCTGCGCGATTTGCGGGCGGCGGGGGAGGGGAATGCCGTGCGCCTGCGCGACCGTCGCGTACCGCCGCGCGGGCTGTTTCCCATGGCACTCGCAAGCCTGCCGGTCGAAGGGGGGCGCGTGTCGGTATCGCTGCGGATGGCGATGCTGACGGGATGGGCGCCGTCCGGCTTGCCCGAGCGGCCGTCCGGGGTCAGAGTTCCGCCGGAAATACAGGTTGCTAAGGGGAGTACGACATGATCGCACGCATCGGAATCGCTGGCGTCACCGGACGGATGGGGCAGTTGCTGGTGGAGGAGGTTCGCGCCGCCGGTGTCGTTCTGTCTGGTGGCGTTGGCCGCTCCGGCACCGTTCCGGTGGGGGTGACGGCGTTTGCAGATGTTGCCGCCCTGGCTGCGGCTTCGGACGTGGTCATCGATTTCACCAATGCCACCACCGCGCAATCGACTGCTGCTGTTATGGCGGCATCGGGGACAGCCTGGGTGCTGGGCACCTCCGGCCTATCGGCGGCGGACGAGGCTGCGGTAGCGACCGCCGCCGAACGAATTCCCGTCGTGTATGCGTCGAATTTTTCGGCAGGGGTAAATTTGGTGTTGGCGCTGGCGGAACGCATGGGCGCCGCGTTGCCTGCTGAATCCTACGACGCCGAGATCGTGGAAATGCACCATCGGCAGAAGGTCGATGCCCCGTCCGGCACCGCCATCGGTATGGGGCGCGCGGTGGCCAAAGGGCGCGGCGTGTCGTTGGACGACGTAATCGAGAGTGGGCGCCACGGCCATACCGGCGCCCGCAAGACCGGCGCGATCGGCTTCGCCGCATTGCGCGGCGGGCAGGTGGTGGGGGAGCATACGCTAATCTTCGCCGCCGGTACCGAGCATATCGCGTTAACGCACCGCGCCTTCGACCGGCGGGCATTCGCCACTGGGGCGGTGCGCGCGGCCCTTTGGGTGGCGGGGCGGGATGCGGGGCTCCGGTCGATGATGGATGTGTTGGGGATGTAGGGGGGACGTTACCGCCCGAGTAATTCCGTCGCCAAAGCCTCCCACTCCGCCGCCGTCGTCCCGGTGGCCGGAGGCTTCCCGGCTAGGTTGTACCAATATCCAGCATTGGCCAGATCGCCCTCGACCCGGTGCAGATAGGCATGCACGCGGGCCCCGGTGGGTGTTTTATCGTCTTGCGCGCATTCGTGTGCCTTCTTCCAATCGCCCCTGGCGTCCCACCACAGCGATTGCAGCGCAAGGTCCAGGCCGACTGGCGGTTCGGCGGCGGTCAGGGAGGTTCGGAAAGCGGGGACGTTCATGGGCGGCGGTCCTTTTGCGCAATGAAAGCCGTGAATCCTGGGCTATCCCGCCAGCAACCGTTGTAGCTTGCGTACGGCGGTATCTGGCGTAATCAGCACAGGTTTTCCAGTCGCCGCTGCCACGGACGGCGCGGCCCTGGACAGGCTGAACTGCGCTAGCGCGATCACGTCGCAATCCTTCAATGCCATAGCGGCCGAGGCAGCCTCCCGATCGTGGCCGGCGCCGTCGCCTTTGTTCAGCGCGGTCAGCGCCGCCGCCGCCAAACACGGGACGATCGTCATGCCGGACGGAAACTCCGGCGGCATGGAATCCAGCGTCGGCGCGAAAGTCGCTAGCAACCCGACGCGTGCGGAAGGTCCGGCGAGGGATAGCGCTTCCTCGATCATTGCTTCATTCGGCTTCAACACCGGGATGTTCGGAAATTCCCGAGCGCAGGCTTCGATACAGGGACCGAATGCGGAGCAGGTGAATAGGATGGCGTCCGCGCCGGTGCCGACGGCGTAACGGGCCAATGTTAGAAAACGCTCCGTCATGGCCGGCGTCAGAGATCCCTGCGCGGCTAGATCGGCCGACAGGGAATCGTCCAGCAGGTTCATCAGTAGTGCTTGCGGCCAAAGCCGGCCGAACGCTTCCTCGATGGCGGGGATCGACGGCTTTAGTGCGTGGATGAGCGCAATGCGCGGCATTACAGCTCCTCCCCGGAATACCGCCGCCATGCGCTCATTTGTACGGCCGATGTGAGACAGTGAACGACAACCGGCTTCGTTTTCACCGCGAAGGCGGCGGCGATGCCGGCGGCGACTTCGGATTCATCGCGGATGGTAATGGCCTCGCAGCCGAACGACCGGCCCCACGCGGCGAAGTCGGGGTTGGTCAGGCGCATCGCGTCCATGAATTTCCGTTCTGGATAGCGAACGTATGAGTGCATGCCGATCGTCCCGTACATGGAATTGTCCGAGATAATCATGATCGGGTTGCCGCCATATTGGCAGGCGGTGGCCAGTTCGTTGCCCATCATCAGTGCACCGCCGTCGCCGATGAAGCACACGACCTGCCGGCCTGGGTGGCGCAGCGTGCCGGCAACGGCCATCGGCATGCCGGAGCCCATTGCGCCGACGATCGACGATAGGAAGACTTGGGTGGATTTGAAGCCGATGTAGCGGTGAATATAGGAACCGAAATTCCCGGCGTCGGATGTAATGATCGCGTCGTCGGCCAGATGCTTGTCCGCCTCGCAGACTACGGCTGCGAAATTCACGCCATCGGTCGTCGGTTCCCATTTTTTGTCGAGCAAGCCCATGTGGATAGCATGCAGCCCGTCGACCCAGCCTTTGCGCTTCGCAGCGTCGGCTGGAGCGCCGCGCGCCAACAATGCTTTGATGACTTCGTAGGGGTTGGACGCGATACCTAGCGTGGGGCGGAAGACTCGACCGATTTCGTTCGCATCCGGCCATACATGCACCAGCGGCAATTGCGGCTGCGGCGCAGCGGGGAATGTGTAGGATTGGCTGACGCTATCGGTAATACGCTCCCCGATCGAAACCATCAGATCGGATTTCTTCATCTCCCCGATCAATGCTGGCGGCACGCGGATGCCCATATAACCGCCGTAGTTGGGATGCCGAGCGTCGAAAAGTTGTGGGCGGCGATGGGTTGGGTTGACCGGGAGCATCCAGGTTTCCGCCAGCGTGCGCAGATCCGCGGCAACATTTTCGTCGTAGAGTGTTTCGGCTAGCAACGCGCCGCCGACGACGGTCAGCGGCCGTTCCGACGCAACCAGCATGTCGGCGAGCCGGTCTAGATCCTCTTTCCGAGGGCCGGACAGTGCGCGTGGGCGCGGCATGTTCACTTCTGCATCGGTTTCCTCGTCGAAAATATCCTCGGGCAGGATCACGGCCACCGGGCCTTGGGTGCCGGATTCCGCTAAATGGAAGGCGCGGGCGATAGCTTCGGACGCGGTTTCCGGCTCGTTAACCTCGATCACTTCCTTGGTGATGTCGGCGAGGAGCTTGGAATAATTCTGTTCCTGCAATGCGCCACGGCCGAAATCTTTCCGCTCCACTTGCCCGACCAGCATAACCAGCGGGGTGGCGTCGTGAAAGGCGGAGTGGATTGCGACCATTGCATTCGCCAGACCGGGCCCGCGGGAGACGATGCACACGCCGGACCGGGAACGCAGCCGCCCATCGGCCACAGCGGCGAAACCGGCGCCGCCTTCGTGCCGGCAAACGATCATGCGGATGGAGTTGCGGGCGGTCAGCACGCTGGTCAGGCCGACAAAGGATTCGCCGGGGACGCAGAAGATTTGGTCGACGTTGTGCGCTTCCAGGCTGTCGGCCAGCAAATGGGCAACGGTGTTCATGGTGGGGCGTCTCCTCGGCGAATGTTAAAACCAGGATAAGGGGATGGCGCCCCCCTGGCCAGACCGGGTAAAGCCGTCGCTATGTTGCACCGTCTTTATGCGCGCACCCTGGCGCTGGCTTCCTCCCCCCGAGCGCTATGGTGGCTGGCGGCTGTTGCCTTCGCCGAGAGCAGTTTTTTTCCGATACCGCCCGATGCTTTGCTGATCCCGATGGCCCTAGCGCGCCCGGATCGTGCTTGGCGCTTCGCCCTGATCTGCACGATTGCGAGCGTGGCGGGCGGCGCACTGGGCTATTTCATCGGCTACGAGTTGTTCGACCAACTCGCTCGGCCCGTTATCGCGTTCTATGGCTATGGCGCGCGCTTCGATACGTTTCAGGCGACGTATGCGCAGTACGGCCTGTGGATCATTTTGCTGAAGGGACTGACCCCTCTTCCGTTTAAGATCGTGACGATTGCGTCCGGTGCGGCACATTTCGATTTCACGGTGTTCATGGCGGCGAGCGTCGTTACACGCGGCGCCCGCTTTTTCCTGGTGGCGACGCTGCTGCATTTCTTTGGTGGTTCGGTGCGCGACTTCATCGAGCGGCGCTTGACTTTGGTGACGGCCTGCGTCGCGGTCGGTGTCGTCGGTGGTTTCGTTTTGCTGCGACTGCTGTAAAAAAACCGAGCTCGTTAACCTTGCGTTAACACCTGAGGCTTAAAACGATGAAACCGGCCGGGAACGGCCCGACCGGTTTCTACTCAGGAGAACAGCGATGCGAGTAAGACATCGACTGCTTCTGTTGCTGAATGTGCGGATTCTGCCCTATGAGGTCAAGGTGAAAATCCAGACCAATGGGGCGAAAATCTCAATCGAGAAGCAATAGGAGACGGGGCCGGTTCCGCGAGGGGCCGGTCCTCTCCTGACCATTCATGCCCCCAACACCGCTGCGTAGGCTGCGACCGTTGGGCCGAAACCCCGCTCCAGCGCGTCGGCGGTCAGTTCGTGGCCGATCGAGGCTTCCGCCAGGAACGGCACCGCTGCCAACAGCGCGGGGATGTTGTGCAGGTTTAGGTCATGTCCGGCGTTAACTGCCAGCCCGGCATCCCGAGCGGCCCGGGCGGTCGCGGCGATGGCGTCCAGCAGTGCGGCGTGGGTGCCGGTGTGGAATGCGGCGGCGTAGGACCCGGTGTAGATTTCGATCCCATCGGCCCCGGCCGCGACGGCGCGCGCCACCACGGCTGGGTCGGGATCGGCGAACAGTACCACCCGGCATCCCAATGCTTTGATGGCGGCGATTGACGGCTCGGCTAGGGCCATCTGCACAGGGTCGAGCTTCCAGCCTTCTTCCGATGTGAAGGCCTCCGGCGCGTCGGGTACAAGGGTGCATTGTTCCGGTAGCGTTGCCCGCAGGATCGCCATCAGGCGATCGTCCGGGTAGCCCTCGATATTGAACTCCATCGCCGGGCGGACGGGTTTCATCAGATCGGCGAGTGCCGGCACGTCGGAGCTGCGGATGTGGCGTTCGTCCGGGCGAGGATGCACGGTCAGGCCCATCGCGCCGTTATCCAGCGCGATGCGGGCGAAGTGCAGGACGTCGGGAACTCCGGTGCGGCGCGAATTGCGCAGCAGGGCGACCTTATTGAGGTTGACGCTGAGGCGGGCCATTAGCGGCGCAATACCGCGCCGACCTCTTCCAAAGTCAGCGGGTCCTCGATGGTGGGCGGGGTTGCGACGGTCTCCCCGTCGGCGATGCGGCGGATCACGGCGCGCAGGATCTTGCCGGATCGGGTTTTGGGCAGTCGTGGCACCACGCGGGCGTCGCGGAACGATGCCACCGGTCCGATGCGTTCGCGGATCAGCGCCACCAACTCGGCCGAGATCTCTGCCTCCGGCCGGTTCACCCCGGATTTCAGCACAACCAGACCCATTGGCGTTTGGCCTTTCAGCTCGTCCTTGGCGCCGATGACGGCGCATTCGGCGACGTCGCGGTGGGATGCGAGGACTTCCTCCATCGAGCCAGTCGATAGACGGTGACCGGCGACGTTGATGATGTCGTCGGTACGGCCCATCACCCAGACATCGCCGTTCTCATCGACCATGCCGGCATCGCCGGTGCGGTACCAGCCGGGGAAATCGGATAGGTACGAGGTACGGTAGCCGTCGTCGTTTTCCCATAGAGTGGGGCCGCAACCGGGGGGCAGCGGCAGCCGGACGGACAAATTACCGCTGGTGCCGCGCGGCAGAATCTTACCGTCGTCGTCCAACGCATGCAGATCGTAGCCGGGGCAGGGCCGCCCGCCGGAGCCCGGCAAAAACGGGAACAGCCCGAACGCCCGGAAACCCGAGGTGATCGCCCAGCCGGTTTCGGTTTGCCACCAGTGATCGACCACCGGCTTCTGCAAAATCTGCTGCGCCCAGACGGCGGTGGGGGGATCGCAGCGCTCCCCGGCGAGGAACAGCGTCTCTAGGCTGGACAGGTCGTATTGAGCCAGCAGCTTGCCTTCGGGGTCCTGCTGCTTGATGGCGCGCATCGCGGTGGGCGCGGTGAATAGCACTTTTACTTTGTGTTGCTGGATCACCCGCCAGAACGCACCGGCATCGGGCGTGCCAACCGGCTTGCCCTCGTACATGATAGATGTGCAGCCCCGTAGCAGAGGGGCGTAGACGATGTAGCTGTGACCGACGACCCAGCCGACATCGGACGCGGCCCAGTAAACCTGCCCCGCTTCGACGCCATAGAGCATGTTCATCGAATTCCACAGTGCCACCGCGTGCCCGCCATTGTCGCGCACCACGCCTTTGGGGCGGCCCGTCGTGCCGGAGGTATAGAGAATATAAAGCGGGTCTGTGGCGGCGACCGGCACGCAGTCGTGCGGCGCGGCGGCGGCCTCCGCTGCCAGGAAGTCGTGGTCGCGGCCGGCGGTCAGCTCGCACGGCGATTGCTCGCGTTGCAGGATTAGGCAGGCATCCGGCTTATGCGGCGACAGGCCTATCGCGGCGTCCAGCAGCGGTTTGTATTTGACGATGCGTCCCGGCTCCAACCCGCAGGACGCCGATACGATGACCTTCGGCTTTGCGTCGCCGATCCGCGTTGCCAACTCGGCGGCTGCAAATCCGCCGAATACGACCGAATGTACCGCGCCAAGCCGCGCACAGGCGAGCATGCCGATGGCGGCTTCAGGAACCATTGGCATGTACAGGATGACGCGGTCGCCCTTGACCACACCCAGCTTCGCCAGCGCGCCCGCGACCTTCGACACCCGTGTCAGCAGATCGCTGTAGGTGTAGGTGACTAGCTTACCGGTCATCGGGCTGTCCCAGATCAACGCTGCCTGGTCGCCGCGTCCGTCGCGTATATGCCGGTCGAGGCAATTGAAACTCGTGTTTAGGACCCCACCCGCGAACCACTGACCGTACGCGCCCAAGCTTGGGTCGAAAACCGTGTCCCAGCGCTTGCTCCAATCGATGCCTTCGGCTGCCTTGGCCCACCAGCCCTGGGGATCGGCCTGCCATTCGCCGAAAGATTTATCATAAGGCGTCATCGTGGCGCTTCCTCAATGCTGGGTCGTGAGTGCGGTTGTCCCGCCGAGACCCGCCTGTGGTCAAGCGGATGCTCTTGCGCCATGACATAGATCGAGGGTTCTACGGCGGCGGCGCAACAGGAGGCACAGGATGCAGTTGAACGGAATGACCGCGATCGTGACCGGCGGCGGTTCGGGGTTGGGCGCTGCAACGGCGGAGCGGTTGGCGAAAGCCGGCTGCCGTGTCGCGGCCGTCGATATTAACGAGGCCGCCGCGCAAGCCACCGCCGCACGCATCGGCGGTATCGCGATCCGGTGCGACGTGGCCGACTCCGCATCCGCCGAGGCTGCTTTTGCCACCGCACGCGCTGCTCATGGTCCGGTTCGTATTTTGGTGAACTGCGCCGGCATCGGCAATGCCGGGCGCGTCGTCGGGCGGGACGGGCCGTTGAAGCTCGATGCGTTCGAGCGTGTGATCCGCGTTAACTTGATCGGCACCTTCAACATGCTGCGCCTCGCCGCCGCCGAGATGTCGGACAACGATCCGCTGGCGGACAACGAGCGTGGGGTGATCGTCAACACCGCTTCGATCGCCGCGTTCGACGGTCAGATCGGTCAGGCCGCCTATGCTGCATCGAAAGGCGGCGTCGCGAGCATGACCCTGCCCGTTGCTCGGGAGTTGGCACGGGCCGGTGTTCGCGTCATGACCATCGGGCCGGGCTTGTTCCATACCCCGATGGTGGCCGGGTTGCCGCCGGACATTCAGGCCAGCCTAGGCGCCAGCATTCCGTACCCGCCGCGTCTGGGCATGCCCGAGGAATATGCCGCCCTGGTCGAGCATATCGCGACCAATCGCTTCCTCAACGGCGAAACTATCCGTTTGGACGGCGCATTGCGCATGGCGCCGCGGTAGCGGACCGGTTCTGGCTGTCAACGCCCAATAGAAATGTCCCCTTGTTCTGCCAGATAGGAATGTCCC
>JBAXFK010000080.1:0-16128 GCA_037139955.1 Rhodospirillales bacterium | reverse complement strand
GAGGTTAACGGCTATTGGTAAAGATTCAGTTAACGCCGAAAGGGGGTTTATCCATTCCGGTGGGCGAGAGCGTGAAAATCTCGCATCCATCCTCGGTGACGCCGATCATATGTTCGAACTGCGCCGACAAGCTGCGGTCGCGTGTAACCGCGGTCCAACCGTCGTCGAGCACCTTCACCTCCGGCCGGCCGGCGTTCACCATCGGTTCGATCGTGAAGAACATCCCGGCTTTCAGCACCGGGCCTTCGCCGCGACGGCCGAAATGCAGAACGTTGGGCGGTTCGTGGAAGCGGCGGCCGATGCCGTGGCCGCAGAAATCGCGCACGACGCTGAAGCGATGTCCCTCGACAAAGGTCTGGATCGCGTGCCCAACGTCGCCAAGGGTCACCCCCGGTTTCACCATCCGCACGCCGCGCATCAGCGATTCATAGGTGACGTCGATCAGGTTGCGGGCCCGCGTCGACGGCTGGCCGGCGGCATACATGCGCGACGAATCGCCGTGCCACCCGTCCAAGATCACCGTCACGTCGATGTTCAGCACATCGCCGCTTTCCAGCTTCCGATCGCCGGGAATGCCGTGGCAGACGACGTGATTGATCGACGTGCAGATCGATTTCGGGAAGCCGCGATAGTTAAGCGGCGCCGGTATCGCACCATGCGCCAAAATGAAATCGTGGCAGAGTTTATCGAGGATTCCCGTCGATACTCCCGGCCGCACATGTTCGTGGATCATGTCCAGAGTTTCGGCCGCCAACTGTCCGGCGGCGCGCATGCCGACGAAATCCTCCGGCGCGTGAATCGTTATGCGTCTCGCGTCGGCTCCGCCGTCCATTGTCTACTCCGCCCGCCCTTCGATGGCCCTTCGATATACGCAACATGCGCACACGGAGGTTCGCATGCAAGATCGGTCGCTACATGGATGGCCAAAGGCGGCTCTGGCGGCTAAATCGACGGCATGATTATCGACATGCATACCCACGCCGGGCGCCCCCGCCGCACCGGCGACGTCGACCGCTCCGTGCTGGCGACCATGGCGCCGGCCGGCATCGGCGCGGCCGTCGTGGCCGCCATCGCCGACATCCCGATGATCCGCCGCAACCCGGACACCAAGCGGCTGGAGAAAATCCGCGACGCCGAACTCGGCGAATGTATGGAAGCGGTGGACAGCTATCTCACCAGTTTCGAAGCGTCGGGCATGCGGATTTCCCGCGAACCGCACGAGATCCGCGCGAACGACCCATCGTTGGTTCTGGCAATCGAGGGGTGCGATTTTCTGGAAGGCGACCTCGACCGGCTCGATCTGATGGAACAGCGCGGTGTGCGGAGCATTCAACTCACGCATTATCTTGTGAACGAGACCGGGGATATCCAAACCGAACCGCCCGTGCACGGGGGCCTGACCGCGTTCGGCGCTGCCGCCGTCCGCCGGATGAACCAGCGCGGTATCATCGTCGATGTCGCGCATTGTTCCGAAGACACGGTCAAGGGCGTAGTCGCAGCGACGTCGCATCCGATCCTGTGTACCCACGCCAACCTCAGGGAACCCGGCCATCCCGACGGCGATCATCCCCGTTATATCGGCCCCGATTATGCCCGCATGATCGTCGAGACCGATGGCGTCATCGGCGCTTGGATCGCAGTGCTGTGGCGGGAGAAGCTGCCCGGCATGATCCGCCAGTTATTCCGCACCATCGACGCCGTCGGCATCGATCATGTCGGCATCGGCACGGATATGCCCGCCGGTATCGCGGCGACCGAGATGCCGACCTTCGTCCGCCATCCCGAAATCGTCGCCGCGATGCGCGATCGTGGCATGACGGCCGAGGAAATCGAAAAAGTATGCTCCGGCAATTGGCTGCGGGTTTTCAAAAAGGTACGCGGGGCATGAACCAAGACACACAACGCCGCGCCGCTGCGGAAGCGGCTGCCGCGATCGTTGAAGACGGGATGATCGTGGGCCTCGGCACCGGCTCGACCGCCGCGCATTTCATCGACGCGCTAATCCGCCGGGTTCGCGAGGAAGGCCTGAAAATCACCGCCATTCCCACGTCTAAACGGAGCGACAAGCAAGCGCGCGACGGCGGCATACAGATGGTGGGCTTCGCGACCGTGCAGCATGTGGACCTCACGGTGGACGGGGCGGATCAGATCTTGCGCGGGTCGCTCGATTTGGTGAAAGGCCTGGGCGGGGCGCTGCTGCGGGAGAAAATCGTCGCCGCCGCCAGCAAGCGCCTGGTCATTATCGCCGACGCCTCCAAGCTCGTCGATCGGCTTGGCGGCAAAGTTCCGGTGCCCGTCGAAGTCGCCGAGTTCGGCTGGGAGTCGACCGCCGCACGGATCGAGAAATTGGGCGGCACCCCCGAACGCCGCTGGCCGGCGGGCAACGATCAGCCATTCCGGACCGATGGCGGCAACTACATTCTCGATTGCACGTTCGGCGACCTGTCCGACCCCGCCGGTCTGGAACAGGCCTTGTCGCAGACGATCGGGGTCGTCGAAAGCGGTTTGTTCATCGGCATGGCCGACATGGCCTTCGTCGCAAACGCGCACAGTGTGAAAAAGCTGACCCGCGCTTAACGACTGGCGATTTGGCGCGGATCGATCCGCAGCACCGCGCACGCCGTCTTACGCTTCGCCAGCGCGACGCAGGCGCTACGCGCGTCGGCTTGTCCGAGGCCCATCACCTGCGCCCGCCACACAGTCTTATGGTTCACCGTCACCGGCTCGGTTTTCGCAACGCCGTCCTCGACAATTCGACGCGCGGCTTGCGCCGCCGCTCGGGCTGCCTTTTCGGTGGGATGGGTACCCGCTTGGATGCCCCACGTCACCTCCGTTGCGCGAGCGCGTGTCGTGTGTCGATCGATGGGCGCGGCTTGCGCCGTACCGATCAGGCCATGGTTCGCCCCGCGCCCGACCGCGCGTTCGGTCGGGATATCCAGTTGCCCATACCCTTGGTCGAGCAGCGAGATCATATGGGCGTCGCGCTCCCCGGCGCCGCTGGCCCCCAGGACCACGCCGACCAGCCGCACCCCACCGCGCACCGCGCTGGACACAAGATTATAGCCGGAGGCTTGGGTGTAGCCGGTCTTCATCCCATCGGCACCGGGATAGGAGCGCAGCAGATTGTCGTGGTTGGCGATCACCCGGCGCTGCCAAACGAAGCTGGGGGTGGAGAAGTATTTATAGTAGCCAGGAAAGCCGCTGATCAGCCGCCGCGCCAGAATCGCCATATCGCGGGCGGTGGTCCACTGATCCGGGTCGGGCAGGCCGGAGGCGTTCATGAACGTCGTGTGGGTCATGCCCAGCGCACGCGCCCGCAAGGTCATCATTTGTGCGAACCGATCTTCCGATCCGCCCAGCATCTCACCCAAGGCGGCGGCGGCGTCGTTGGCCGATTTCGTGACCAGCCCGAGAATCGCCTGATCCACCGTGATCCGCGTGCCCGGCATCAAACCGAGCTTTGTCGGCGACATGCTGGCGGCGTGCGAGGAGATCGGGACGTACTGATCGAGCGTAATTCGACGATCGCGCAGCGCCTCGAACGCCATGTAAAGCGTCATGAGCTTGGTCAGGCTCGCGGGATGGCGCGGCGCGTCGGGATTGGCCGATTCCAGCAACTGACCGCTGCCGGCTTCAACTACGATCGAGCTGTAACGACTGGACCCGATCTGGGCATGGGCCTGCCGGGGCACGGCCGCGAGGCACGAAACCGCACCTGCGAGCGCCACCGTCGTCAGACGGTGCCAGAACGAATAATCGTGTCGTGAGCGGCGGGCGGTTGCCATTCCTGTCCCTCGGGTAGCGGCTGAACGAAACTCTAGAGTCCGATCGCCTGGGATGTCCAGCGGGAAAACACCAAAAAGTGAAAAATCAGAATGGGTTACCGCATGATGCTGGCACGGCGACTCGGGCTCGTGCGTCATCTGGCCGTTTTCGGCATCCTCCAGGTGAAAATTGTGCGTTGCAGCATTTTATCCTTGAACCCCGCTCCGCCGGCGATTATATCGACGTTGTGTTGCAGTGCAGCATAAACGATAAACCGGGCTAAAACCGCACCGACCGTGTTTTCGCCCGGTTAGCCCATCGGAGAGACAGAAATGGCCACCAAACCGAAAGCGGCCAAAGTCGCTGCCCCGGGCGAGGCTCCGGCCGCGCCGATCGAGATCGTCGCCGCCGTTATCGCGGCACCGGTCCCAACCGAGATCGCGCTGGAACCTGCGCCGATCGAAGCAGCGCCGATCGAAGCAGCGCCAATCGACGCAGCGCCAATCGACGCAGCGCCAATCGACGCAGCCACTGTAAGTGTCGAACAACCCATGGAGAAAGTCGTGAAAACAACAGAAGATTTCGTCGCGTTCGGCCAGGGGAATATCGAAGCCTTCGTGAAATCCAGTCAGATTTGGTCCGCCGGCGTGCAGGACCTGTCCAAACAGGTCGCCGCAACCGCGCAGGCGCAAATGGACGAAACAATGTCGGCCTTCAAAGCGATCGCCGCAGTGAAGTCCTTCAAAGACATGTTCGAACTGCAAAGCGCCTTCGCCAAATCCGCCATGGAAAAGACGATGGCCGAATCCGGCAAGCTGACCGACGCCTCGCTCAAGCTGACCGAGCAGGCAATTGCGCCGATTGCTGCGCGCATGACCGTCGCGGTCGAGACCTTCAAAGCGGCCTGACCTTCGCGTCGCACGAAGTCCGGGCGCCACCGTACCCTCCCCCCAGACGCGGTGTCGTCCGTTCCACGAAGGCCCGAGCACCCTGCTCGGGCCTTTTTCGTTGGGCACGACCGACGCTAAGCTATTTCCCTGCGACACCGGCTTCCGATAAGCTCCATCGGGCGGCGAACCCGGGATTGGCATAAACCGGCCTTGTGTGCGTAGGATCGCGGCGAATGGATGCGGACGAACGATGAGCGACAACGACAGACGCGGCGGCAACTCGGACAACCCCAACATCGGGGTCGTGGTGCGCGCGCGCCCGAAAACCCGCAAGCCGGCGATGTACAAAGTCTTGATGCTGAACGACGACTACACGCCGATGGAATTCGTCGTGCACGTGCTGGAACGTTTTTTCCAAAAGAACCGGGAAGAAGCGACCCAGATCAT
This sequence comes from Rhodospirillales bacterium, assembly GCA_037139955.1. Lineage (GTDB taxonomy): Bacteria > Pseudomonadota > Alphaproteobacteria > Acetobacterales > Acetobacteraceae > Rhodopila. The sequence continues at coordinate 11,026 of JBAXFK010000080.1, read as the reverse complement.
GCTGCACGTCCATCGACGCGGCGTTGGGGTGTGCGGGGTTTACACCTACGAGGTGGCCGAAACCAAAGTAACGCAGGTCATGGACCTCGCGCGGCAAAACCAGCATCCTTTGCAGTGCACGATCGAGAAGGAATGATCGCGGAGTCGCCGGTAAAAATCGGCATTGCGGTCGGACAGCCCCCATATAGGGCTATATGCGAGTAGGAGCGGCGAGAGATGCTTTCACGAAACCTTGAACAGACGCTGCACCGCTCCTTGGGGCTGGCGAGTAAACGGCGCCACGAATACGCGACGCTGGAGCATTTGCTGCTGGGCCTTACCGAGGACACCGACGCCGCCGCCGTTCTAAAAGCATGCGGTGTCGACTTGGATAAACTGCGCACCGATCTGAGCGACTTCCTCGACAAGGATTTGGCAGGTCTGGCCACGGACAGGCCGGGCGATCCGAAACCCACCGCCGGCTTCCAGCGCGTTGTGCAGCGCGCCGCGATTCATGTGCAATCGTCCGGCCGGGACGAAGTGTCCGGAGCCAACGTGCTGGTCGCGCTGTTCAGCGAGCGTGAAAGCCACGCGGTCTACTTCCTGCAATTGCAGGACATGACCCGACTGGACGCGGTGAATTTCATCAGCCACGGCATCGCCAAAGCCCCCGGCCGTTCCGCCCAGCGCCCGGTCGCCGGGTCCGGCCCGAATCAGGACAACGACAAAGAACCCGAACGCGACGAGAAGCCGAACGCCGGCAAGCGCGGGCAGGATGCGCTGTCGAATTATTGCGTCAACCTGAACAAGAAAGCGCAGGCCGGGAAGATCGATCCGCTCATCGGCCGCGATCAAGAGATCGAACGCACCATCCAAATCCTGTGCCGTCGCACCAAGAACAACCCGCTGTATGTGGGCGATCCCGGCGTCGGCAAGACCGCGATCGCCGAAGGCCTGGCCAAGCGCATCGTCGAAGGCGATGTACCGGAAGTGCTGTTGAAATCCACAATTTACGCGCTAGACATGGGTTCGCTGCTGGCCGGCACCCGCTATCGCGGCGATTTCGAGGAACGGCTCAAGGCCGTCGTGAACGAGTTGGAAGCGCAACCCGGCGCAATCCTCTTCATCGACGAAATTCACACCGTCATCGGTGCCGGCGCGACCTCGGGCGGGGCGATGGACGCGTCCACCCGCCTGAAGCCGGCACTCGCCTCGGGGAGCCTGCGCTGCGTCGGCAGCACTACCTATAAAGAATTCCGCAATTACTTCGAAAAAGACCGCGCGCTGGTCCGCCGCTTCCAGAAAATCGACGTGAACGAACCCTCGGTCGAGGACACTGTCAAAATCCTGCGCGGCCTGAAAACGAACTACGAAAAGCACCACAAGGTCGAATACACCGAGGAAGCCATCCGCGCGGCGGTAGAGTTGTCGGCGAAATACATTCACGACCGCAAGCTTCCGGACAAGGCAATCGATGTGATCGACGAGGTCGGCGCATCGCGCATGCTGTTGCCGGAAAATCTGCGCCGCAAGATCGTCACCTTGAAGGACGTGGAAGAAATCGTAGCCAAAATCGCCCGCATCCCGCCGAAGTCGGTGTCGGCGGACGATAAGGAAACATTGCGGCATCTGGAACGCGACCTCAAAGGCATGGTGTTCGGCCAGGACAAGGCGATCGAAGCGCTCGCCGCCGCGATCAAGCTGGCCCGCGCCGGTCTGCGCGAGCCGGAAAAGCCGATCGGCAACTACCTTTTCTCTGGCCCCACCGGCGTCGGCAAGACCGAAGTTGCCCGTCAACTTGCCTCGATCATGGGCATCGAGTTGATCCGCTTCGACATGTCGGAGTACATGGAGCGTCACTCGATCTCACGTCTGATCGGGGCGCCGCCGGGCTATGTCGGCTTCGACCAGGGCGGCATGCTGACCGACGCTATCGACCAGCACCCGCACGCGGTACTCCTGCTCGACGAGATCGAGAAGGCGCACCAGGACCTCTACAACATCCTGTTGCAGGTCATGGACCACGGCAAGCTAACCGACCACAACGGCAAGGTCGTCGATTTCCGTAACATCGTCCTGATCATGACCACGAATGCAGGGGCCTCCGACCTTGCAAAGGAAGCCATCGGCTTCGGTCGCGACAACCGCGAAGGCGAAGATTCCGACGCGATCAAGCGGCTGTTCACGCCGGAATTCCGCAACCGTCTGGATGCGACGATCCCCTTCGCCGCCCTCACGCCCGAAATCGTCGGCCGTGTTGTCGAGAAGTTCGTGATGCAGCTCGAAGCCCAGCTCGCGGATCGCAACGTTACCATCGAGTTGTCGTCGGCGGCCAAGGAATGGCTGGCCGAGCGTGGCTACGATCGCCTCTACGGTGCTCGGCCGCTGTCGCGCGTCATCCAAGAGCACATAAAGAAGCCGCTGGCCGAAGAACTATTGTTCGGCAAGTTGGTCAAAGGCGGATCGGTGAAAGTGACCCTGAAGGATGGGGCGTTGGCTTTCGAAACTATCGAAGCCCCTGCCCCGGCCCTACCCGCGCCGGACGCCGCAGATACCGAAGGCTCCGGCCAATCGGAACCGGAAACCGTGAGCTAACGACCGGCATCGCGGACCTATTGGCGGCGGAACCCACCGCCAATAGGTCTGATTCGTCGGAGCGATCTTTTCCGCTCCGACCCGGCGCTACCAAGCGATTTCTTCACCGCGATAATCCAGGAAGGCGTGCCGGTCGGTGCCGCGCGCCTTAACTATGACATCGACCATTCCGCTCGCGCTTTCGGCGACGCCCACCGGAGCACCCGATCCGCCCATGTCGGTGCGCACCCAGCCCGGATGCAAGGTCAGCAAGGCCAAGCCTTTGCCGCGCATCTCGGAATAAAGCCCGCGCGTGAGCGAGTTCAACGCCGCTTTGCTGGCGCGATACAGCTCGTGCCCACCGGCGTTCAGCGCGACGCTGCCCATGGTAGAACTGGTGAAGCCCAGTACGCCGGTGCGGGGACGGAGCGTGCCCAGCAGGCCCCGTGCCAACCGGATCGGCGCAATGGCGTTAACGAACATCAGTGCCCCGATTTCCTCGACCGTCGCCTTGTTGGCGGTGCGATGCGCGGGACCGGACACACCGGCATTGACCAGCACTGCATCGAAGGTCTCTCCGGCACAGGACGCGGCGAACCGATCGACGTCGGCGGGTTCGGACATATCGACCTGACGGATCTCGACCCGCCCTGGCGCATCGCGCGACAGCGCGCGCAACGCATCCGCCCGATCGAGGGATCGCACCGTCGCCACTGTATTCCAGCCTTGCGCCAGAAACGCCTGGACGACGCCCAAACCGATTCCTCGGTTGGCACCGACGATCAACGCAAGCGGCTTATCGGACATTCGCACGGGTTCCTTTCTGTTCCGCGACACGCGGCGCGGGTCTGTTCCGCGAAACGCGGCGCGGGAATAGACCTATCCTGTCCGGTGTTTGGCAAGATGCCAAAATACCGCATCCGACGGAATTGCCCGGTCACTTCCCGCACTCGACCACGACGGTCCCGGTTTTGCCGCCTTGCTCCACCGATAGATGGGCAGCGGCGGTATCGTAGAGTGGGAAAGTGCCATCCACCGACAAAATCCGACCGGGGGACGCGACCCATTGCGCGAGATCGGACTGTGCCCGCTTTCGCTGCGCATGCCGGCTGGTGGGAAGCACGAAGCCATGCACAGCCAAATTCTTGGCCATTAGCATGCGCAACGGTACTTCGGGGTTCAGCGCGCCGTTCGACGCGTAATAGGCGATGCTGCCGCTGTCCCGCACCGAGGCCAACACAGTCGCCAAATTGCCGCCGAAATCGACGTCCACGACGTGATCCACACCTTCCCCGCCGGTGATGTCGCGGACCCGAGCGGCCACGTCCTCGGTACGGTAGTCAATGGTGAAAGCCGCGCCGCCCGCTTTGGCTCGGGCAGCTTTTTCCGCCGAACTGACCGTGGCGATCACGGTCGCCCCAGCCCACGCCGCGAGTTGCACCGCGTAATGCCCGACCGCCCCCGCACCGCCGGTCACCAGCACGACACGCCCCTGAACCGACCCCGCGACGAATACGCACCCGTGCGCGGTCATCGCGGGAATACCCAGCGTCGCGCCTTCCGCAAAGGACACGCGATCCGGCAAAGGCGTCACCAGATCGACATTCAGGGAGATATATTCGGCGGCGGTGCCCATCCAGCGTCCGTTGCGCTGGCCATTGTAAAGCCAAACCCTTTTGCCGATCCATTTGGACGACACGTCGGACCCGACCTTATCCACCACCCCGGCACCGTCGCTGTTCGGGATCACCCGCGGATACTCGGCCGGCACCGCGCCACGACGGCGGTAGGTATCCGAAGGATTGACGCCCGCAGCCTCCAACTTCACCCGTACTTCGCCCAATCCCGGTTCGGGCGTGGGCAATTCGCCCGTGACGATAACCTCGTTCGCCGGGCCCTGCCGATCGTACCACACTGCGCGCATGTTTGCCTCCCACCTATGGTTCGCGGCAGCATAGCGCGTCGCCTACGCAGGGAAACATACGATGTCCGACATTCGCGCCGCCGTCCTCGCCGGTCCTGGGGCGCCGCCCACGATCGAGATGCTGGACCTGCCCCGCTTGGGCCGCAAAGCGGCTATTTACGCCATCGGTGCGTGCGGCGTGTCGGGCGCGGACGTGGCGCTGCTGCGCGGGGACGCGCCGTCGGACCTATCCTGGCCCGTCACCCCCGGCCAGGAAGCCGCCGCCGTGCTGCAAGAAATAGGCGGCGACCTGACCGAGGACAGCCTCGGCCGCCAACTTCGGCCCGGCGCCAAAATCCTCGTGCCGTCCTTTGCCCCCTGCCTGCGGTGCGCCGTTTGCCTGCATTATCCCGCACTGACCGCGCGCTGCTTGCACCCGACACCGTTGCGCGGCGGCTGGGCAGATCGCGGCCACACCGATTTTGCCGCCCATCCAGGTGCTCGGCTGTACCGCCTGCCGGACGATATGCCGCTATGGCTGGCAACCCTGACCGAACCCTTCGCCACCGCGCAACGGGCGCTGCGACGCGCGCAGGAGATCGGCCGCTTCCCGCCTGGCGCCACGGTCGTCGTGCACGGAACCGGCGCGATTGCCTTGCTCGCAGTCGCCGCTGCGCAGGAAATGGGCGCGGGACGGACGATCGTCGCAAGCGGGCCGGAGGATATGTTCGCCCGCCTCTGCCGCCAATTCGGCGCCGAGGCGACCATCGGTGCCGACACGCCAGCCGAAAGAGTGGCGATCGTGCGGGAAACCATCGACGGTCTCGGCGCCGATCTTGTGCTGAATGTCGCCGCCCCCGCTGCGGCTGGGCTAGAAATGCTACGCGTCGGCGGCACTTGCATCGATCTAGGCCCCGCATTCGACGACCCCTTCAACGACCTCGCCGCACGCGACCTGACGCTGCTCGGCAGTGCAGGCCATGCCCCGACCGATCTTCCGGCTGCGATCCAGATGCTGCACCGCGTGCGCGGTCGTTACCCGTTCCTCAAGATGCTGAGCCGCCACCCGCTAACGGCCGCTGGCATCGCCGAGGCCGCCGCAAGCAGCGCACCGAAGGCCATCCTGGTGGGCAACCCGGATATTATCGGGCCGTAATCACCGCGCAGTTGGCCCGATTCAGCCGCCCAGAACGTCACGTGTCAGCAGCGCCGGAATGTTGGCGTCGGAACAGTTGGCGAGGATCTTCTCCTCATCGTCCATCGGTTCCTCGTGCCGAACCGTCTCGGCCGTCGGATGCGCGCTGTAGGGTGTGTAGCGTCGGTCGTCGCCGTATGTGCCGATCATTGCCGTTTTCCCTCTGGCAAGTCCAAGGGAAGGCTATGCCGGACTTTGTTGCGACGCAACATAAATCGTGGCGGAAAAATGGCATCGCTCGCTACACCATCGCTCGCTACACCATCGCTCGCTACACCATCGCTCGCTACACCGGGGACCCCGGCGGAAAGATCGGTTTGCGCCGCTCCCGATGCGACGCCACACCCTCCTGCACTTCCGGACCGGCGAATCCCATGAACTCCAACGCCAACGACGCGTCGAAGGTCGGGCCGGCCATGCGTAGCCAGTTGTTTAGCGAATACTTGGTCCAGCGGATTGCCGATTGCGCGCCCTCGGCCAACCGGATGGCGATTTCTTCCGCTTTGGCATCCAGCTCCGCATCTTCCACCGCCAACGAAACCAACCCGATCCGCTCGGCTTCCGCACCGGATACAGTCTCGCACAGCAACAGATAATATTTCGCTTTCGCCATGCCGCACAGCAACGGCCACACGATCGCGGCGTGATCCCCCGCCGCGACACCCAACCTGGTGTGACCGTCGATAATCCGCGCTTCCTTGGTCGCGATGGATATGTCGGATAGCAGGCCGCAGACCAAACCGGCCCCCACCGCCGGGCCGCGCATCGCCGAAACGATGGGCTTGGAGCAATTGATAATGTTGTAGACCATGTCCCGTGCTTCTTTCCAAACACGGGCGCGCGCATTGAAATCGGCCATGATCTCCTCGATCATGGCGAAATCCCCGCCAGCCGAGAACGCCTTCGGCCCACCGGTCAAAATCACGCTATTCGTGTCCGGATCGGCATCGATATCGCGCCAGATATCGCCAAGCTCCTTATGCATGATCGCATCGACCGGATTCAGCTTTCCGCCGGTACCGGCCATGGTAATCCGCAGCACCTTGGGGTGCGGTCGATCGAACCCGAACCGCGTGTAGGCCGCGTAGCGATCACTCATGTCCGGTCGCTCGGGCGTGCAGCCTCGAACAACGTGGTTACCACGGAATAATCGCGGTAGCCGAGGCGGGCGAGCGGTTGCGCCTTGGCGGTATCGAAACGTCCGTTCGTCAGGAAATCCTCGGCGATGTGAACGCCCACGACCTGCCCCATGATCAGCCATCCCTGAACCAACTGCCCCTCGATATCCCGCAACTGCATCGAGCCGGTGACTTTGCACTCCAGAGATGCCGGAGATGCGGCGACGCGGGGTGCTTTCACGATCGCGCACGCGGCCATTTCCAACCCGGCGGCGTCGAATTCGTTCTCGCCCAGGGCCAAATCGCCGGACGAAATATTCATCGCATCGAACAGCGCGTGGGTGCTCAGGTTGAATACGAACTCCCCGGTCGCGATAGCGTTGGCGGCGCTGTGCTTCATGCTCTCGGACGTGAAGGCCAGCATCGGCGGGGCGGAGTGGATGGCGTTGAAGAAACTATAGGGCGCCAAATTGGGTCGCCCGTCGCGATCGATGGTCGAAATCCAACCGATCGGGCGCGGCGCGACGATCGCTTTGAACGGGTCGTGCGGCAGGCCGTGGCCCAAGCGAGGTTCGTAGAACATGGGATTCTCTCTGTTCAGTTAAAAAATCGAGCCGGACGGAAATCCGCCAACTCGGGGCGCACGATGCCGCGCACGATTTCATCGGCAACGCAGACGCCCAGGAAGGGCGACATCGTCACGCCGCTATGGGTCACCGCGACATAATATCCGCTTACGCGCGGCACCGGCCCCACCGCCGTCAACCCGTCGCCGGGAATCGGTCTAATGCCGAGCCGCACGGCCTCGGCGGAGACGTCGCCAATGCCGGGGAAGACTTGTCGCACGCGCTGCATCAGATCGGCGACCTGCGGCATACCGACCGACACAGGCGTGTCCGGCGCCAGCGTCAGATCGGTGGCGTCCCAATGCAGCATCAGGCGCCCGGCGCCGTCCGGCCGCGCGTTGATCACCGACGTATGCAGCACGCGCGACAATCCGCAGGCCACGGGCGGCGTGAACACCAGCAGACCCGGCGTCGGCGCGAGCGGCAGATGCAACCCGGCTTCCCGCACGACATCGTTGGTCCAGCGTCCGGAGCAATTCAGCACCGCATCGGCGCCGTGTTCGGTGCCATCGGCCAGCCGCACGCCGGTCACCCGGTCGCCTTGCATCGTCAGATCGGCAACCCGAGCGCCGAGACACAGTTGGGCGCCGTGGCGGCGGATGGCGGTGGAGAGCATGGCCTGGATGTAGACGACGGGGTCGCACCAGCCCTCATCGGGGAAGAACGCGACCGGCGCATCGCCAAGCACGGCCAGATCGATATCGGGTTCGAGCTCGGCGACCTCGGCCGGCGTAATGTATTCGGCCGCGTAGCCCCACCCTCGCAACTGCTCCACATTCGCCTTAAACGAATCCCACCGTTCGACTTCCGTCCATTCGAGCCCGCCGCCGCCGTGCCACCAGGGCGTGGCGCCGAGCTCGTCGCGCAGCGCGGCGTGGGTTTTCATGCCGTTGACGTTCAGAAAGTGGTACGGAAAGGGCGGTTTCCAATGCGCATTGGTCCACGCGTAGCTGATGCCGGAGGTGCCGCCGCCGGGCCGATCGGCCTCCAGCACCAAGACCTCGGCCCCGGCTTGGGCCAGTCGATAGGCGGACGATGCACCGACCACGCCGGCGCCGATCACGATAATCTTGGTCATGCCGCCACCGTCCGGTTTAAAAACGCGGGCCGAAGTCGCCCGATCCGCGCCACGCCCGCAAGCCGCCGGTCGAGAAATGCCATAGTATCGGCCGCGCCCTCGCTGGTGTCCCGCAGCCAGAACAACAGCGACGCCGCGTAAACCGCCGTCAGGATCGCCCGCTTGGTGTACCAACTGAAATCCGACGACCGATCGCCGGCCGCGTGCCAAATGGCATCGACGGTGCGGGCCGAACAGCCAACCGCCGTACGACCGTTGCCCGGCAAAGCCAGCACCCCGACGGCACGACGGATCGCTTCTTTATAGGGCGCGTTCTGCACGAAACGCAGCGCCATGACCGCCTTCACGCGGCGGCTGAGACGGGTTTCTTCCAGCCCCAACGCCGCATCTTCCATCCGCCGATCGGCCCAATCGCAGAAGGTGGCGACCATATCGGCGGCACCGAGGGGGAACAGCAGATCGACCTCATCGGCCGGCATTCCGGCATCGGCCAGCCCCATCGCCAGCGCCTTCTTCGTCCAACCGTCGAAGGGGACGTGCGGCAACATGGCCTCGATGGCGATATCGCGCTCCAGACTGCGTTCGGGGTGGGTCATTTCGCCGTTGCCTCCGCAGCTTTGGTCAGTTCCTCGTTGAAGCCGAAAAGGCCGAAATCGGTCACGCGCATGGTATATAGAATCCCATCGAGGTGGTCGTATTCGTGCTGCACCACGCGGGCGTGAAAGCCCGAAACCTCGCGCGTTACGACGTTGCCGTCGCAATCCACGCCCCGGTAGCGCACGCGTTGGGCGCGCGGAATGGCGGCGCGCATGCCGGGAATGGACAAGCAACCCTCCCACCCCAGGACGCGATCGTCGCCGACAAGCTCCAGTTCCGGGTTGATCAGAACCGAGTTACCCACAGCCGAATCGGTGGAATCGCCGGCCGAGCGGTCGCCAGGCACACGAAATACGAACAAACGCAGCGATTGGAACACCTGCGGTGCCGCCAACCCGACCCCTGGCGCGTCCTCCATCGTTTCCATCATATCGGCCACCAGTCTACGAATTTCCGGCGCACCGGGGTCCGGAACCGGGTCCGCTCGGCGTAACAACACCGGGTGACCCATGCGGGCAATCTTCAAAATGGCCATGGAACCGCCTCAAAACGGGGTTGGTGTGGGTGAACACCCATGTTATAGCGCCTCCCGTCGCGTTGGGGCAGCCCGACTGCGACACCCCTGTGCGCACCCGATGGGCGGGAGCGACGAATGAAAGGAGTAGGCGGCCAAGTGCAAGTCCTCGTGCGTGACAACAACGTCGATCAGGCGCTCAAGGCGCTCAAGAAGAAGATGCAGCGTGAAGGCATTTTCCGTGAAATGAAGCTACGGCGGCACTACGAGAAGCCGTCCGAGCGCCGGGCCCGTGAGGCGGCTGAAGCAGTACGCCGCGCCCGTAAGATGGAACGGAAGCGGGTGGAACGCGAAGGTTTCTAACCTAGCCTAAGCCAACACTATCGGAATAGCCGCCGCGACCTAGGTTGATACCTATGGTCGCGGTTTGTGCATTTACGCCTTGCAGACAACCGTAGGATTACCATAGGTTGCGATTGGAGCAGTCCAAGGCGCAGCAAAGAAATGTTCCTGCCAGACCAAACCCGCCAACACGCGGTGTTCGAACGACTTCGTCAGGGCATCCTGACCGGAATTCTGCCCACTGGCGCTCGCCTACCCCCAACGCGCGCCCTCGCGACGGAACTCGGCGTCGCCCGCCAGACGGTGGTGCTGGCTTACGAGCGCCTGTCGGCCGAAGGCTATGTCCGTGCCCGCACCGGCAGCGGCACTTATGTCGCCGCCGACCTACCCGACGCCGCCCCAGACCCCGCCCCGCCGCCGCAAACTGCTGCGCAGGCCTTGTCCGCGCGGGGTGCGATCCTGTCGGCAATACCGGCGAGTGCCGCCGCCCGAGGCAACGGCGCGGGCCTACTGCTGGCCGGCGGCCTTCCCGCACCCGACCTCTTTCCCGCCCAGGCCTGGTCCCGCTGCGCCGCTCGGATTCTGCAAAATTTCAATGGAGAACTGGCAAGTTACCCGCCGCCGCAGGGACTGCGGGTGCTGCGCGAACAAATCGCCGCGCATTTGGCCGCAACCCGCGGGCTGGTCGCCGATCCCGGCTGCATCGTGGTAACTGCCGGCACGCAGCAAGCCCTGCGCATGGCATCCGACCTCCTACTCGACCCCGGCGATGCCGTGTGGGTGGAGGACCCCGGTTACATCGCCGGCCGTGGCGCGCTGCTGGCCTCCGGCGCCGTGCCGATCCCGGTTCCCAGTGGGCCGGAGGGCATGGATATCGCCGCCGGTATCCGCTTGGCCCCGCAAGCTAGGCTCGCATTGGTCGCACCGTCCCATGCCACACCGCTGGGCGGCGCCCTGCCGATCGGCCAACGACTGGCGTTATTGGACTGGGCCGGCCGCGCCAATGCCTGGGTGTTGGAAGACGATTGCGATTCCGAATTCCGCTGGGAAGGCCGCCCCCTGCCGCCGCTGGCAAGCCTCGATACCGCCGGACGGACGAT